>NZ_QRWO01000010.1:0-70745 GCF_003459655.1 Collinsella sp. AF19-1LB | reverse complement strand
GGGACGCTCTTACACCACGTCTGCGCGCGCCACCGGGCAGTGGTCAAAAAGGGCCAAATATGAGTACTGTCACCAAATTAGTAGCATCGATTTTCCGGTCCAGAGCAGCAAAATCGCCTTGTTTGGAGCCCGATCGCGACTCTGAAGAACGAAAATCGATGCACTTTTGGCCTCTGGCACCGATTTTTGAGGCCATTTGGCTGCCACCAAACTGGTAACAGTACTCATATTTGGCCCTTTTTGACCACCGGGTTTCCGGCAGGCCCCAAAAGCGGGCCCGAATCGCTCGATCCGGGCCCGCTGGGGGTAGCGAGCACAATCGAGGTGTAAGAAGCAAGAGAGGGCCATCGCCTAGAATCGTCAGCGCCTAGATATTCAACGAGAGGAAAGACAATGGTCCGCAGCGACATGCTACCCCAGCCGGACCGGGGGCTCGGCCTCGACCGGCCCCAGACCGAGGCATTTCACCGACGAGTTCAAGAGGAAGATAGTCGATCTCCACAACGCCGGAAAGCCCAGGCGCGAGGCCATGGACGAGTGCGACCTCGACAAGAGCACCGTGGAGAGGCGGGTCAAGTCGATAAACGAGACCGGCTCGCCGCGCGCCGCCGACAACCGCACGCCCGAGTAGAACCGGATCCTGGAGCCCGAGCGCGAGAACCGCAGGCTCCGGATGGAGGTCAACGTCTTAAGACGAGCGGCGCCAGCATACGCTCGGAAGTCAGGGCCATGGCGGCCAACGGGGGGCCGCTGCCCCATATCGGCGCAGCGCTGGCATCGAGGCCTTCTGACCTGTGTCAAGATTTCGGACACGCATGCTCGAGAAATCAAGCGGCCATAGGCATGGCCTCGAGCTTGGGCTCGGTTCTCTCGAAGAAGGCCGCCATGGCCTCGGCCGGCACCTTGTAGCCGATCGTCGAGCGGGGCCTTCGGCGGTTGTAGTACGCCTCGATGAACTCGGCCACCGCGTTGTCGTGGCAGTTGCCGGCGCGGCTGCAGGACAGCCGCACGTCGTTGTCGCGCGCCCATTCGGCCAGAAGCCTGCTGGTGTACTGGGCGCCGCGGTCGGCGTGGAATATCGCGTTGCCGGCCACGTAGCCGCGCGATTTGGCCGACGCCAGCGCCGAAACCACGATGTCGGCGGTCATGCGCTCGGAGAGCGACCAGCCCACCACCATGCGGGTGTTGAGGTCGATGACCGTCGACAGGTACAGCCATCCCTCGCCGGTGCGCAGGTAGGTGATGTCGCCCACGAGCTTGCAGGTTGGAACGGGACTGGTGAAGTCGCGGCGCACCAGGTCGGGCCGGGGCCTGGCCTTCGGGTCGGGGATGGTGGTGCGCTTCCTGGCGTTGGGCGTGCAGCCGCGTATTCCCAGCTCGCGCATCAGCTTGCGCACCCTGTACAGGGTCAATCCGGAGAACTCGCCGGGCAGGAAGCATTTCACGAACCGGAAGCCGAACCTGCGGTCCGACTCCAGCCACACGCGCCGGACCGCCTCGCGCTCGGCCGACCAGTCTTCTCGCGGGCAGCCGTTGGAGAGCCACGAGTAGAAGCCCGATCGGCTCACGCCGAGCACGCGGGCCATCATTTTCACCGGGAATTCGGCCTTCTCCGCCAACATCATCCGGTAGCATGCGGCTACGCCTGGCTTTTGGCGAAGAAGGCCGCGGCTTTTTTCAAGAAGGCATTCTCCATCTCGAGCTCGCGTATGCGCCTTTTCGCCTCGCGAAGCTCGCGGTCCTCGGCCTTGGGGTCGGGCCCGCCGGCAAGCTCGCGCCGGCGGCTCTGCACCCACTTGTTCACGGTCTTGGAATTCAGGCCCAGTTCTGCGCAGCATTCCGTTATCGGCCTGCCCGTCGAGATGATGTAGTCGGCGGTCTCGCGCCTGAACTCGTCGGTGTACTTGGCGGCTGGGTTGGACATAGCATACCGTCCTCTCGGTCGTCGATGAATGCATTCTAAAGGATTGGGCCTCTAGCATGCGTGTCCGAAAAGACGATACAGGTCAGACAACCCAATCAGACGTCGTCTCGAGCACGTCCTCTGCACGGTCGAGCGTGCTTCTGGCCTTGGCACCCTGTTTGAACCACGAGCGCAGGTCCTCGAGCGTGCTGCCCGCTGCGTACACCTTGATTTTGCGACCGCCTTTCGTGGTCACCGTGCAACGGTCGCCGCTCTCGCTATCCTCGTGCGCCGTGACCTTCTTGAGATAATCGCGGCGGAACGCCACGACGCGGGCGTTGCTGATCTCGATGAACCAATCGTCGTCGACAAGCGAGGTGCCCGTGGCACCTCGGCTCGCCATCTCCTCGGCGAAGGAGAAACCGAGTTCGCGCTCCTGTCTGCCGATCTCGTAGATACCACGGGCGGGCATGCTGAGCATGAGCAGAGGCAGGAGTCCCCCTATGAACAGGAAGAGGCATGGGACGAGCAGGAGCAGACGAGCACCGGCGTCGGTGAAAACAGCCATGAAGGCGATCACGAGCGAGAAGACGAGCGCCATACCGTTGAAAACAATCGTCAACGGCTTGATGGCAGACCAACACAGACCCGCCTTGGTCATCGGGCCGTCAACAGCGTCCGAGACCTCGATGCCCTCTTCCTCCAGACGGGCGAGGAGGTTGAGCGAGCACACCCCCTCGAGGCTTATCGAGCAGAACTTCCGGTCGCCCTCGAACAGGTCGATCATCATCATCTGCGTGTGAAGCGTTGCACGGGTGATGTTGCCAAACGTCGTCTCCTTGCGGATGCCGAAGGCGTTACGCGAGAGAATTCGCTCACCGTCCACGTCGATGCGCGGGATGCTCAGCAGGGCCCAGATGGCCATGCCCGCGAGCGCCATGGCGTGACCGAACCACACAAGTTCGTGGTCCCACTCGCCCAACGAGACGCCCTGCCAGACGTAGACACCCAGCATGAGCAGTTCGAACGCGACGGCGCAGCAGGCGATGATCGTGCGAATGGCAGCGGGCATGCGCACCGTGAAGCGATCGAGGCTGTCCGTCGCCTCACTGCGCTCGCGCGCGCCGCGACGGGCGACCCATGCAGTGAGCGGACCGACGATGAACACCACCATCGCCACGCGCAGGAACGATTCGAGTATGTCGCCCATATTAACCACCATCCCAATAGAAAACGTGAATTTGGGAGACTATAGCAGAGCGAAGCGATCTGCACGGCATCGTCCGGGTGTTTTCGGCATACGGTGGAAACCAGCGGCAGCGGACGTTGAGAACTCACCCAAAAGACGCGATTCGACCGAAGCGATTCTTCTTGACTTGGTCTCAATGTGATACGACATACGCCACTACCTGCGCGGTCTTGCGGCCCTGATCGAAGAGGGTCACACCGATGAGGCGCTCGAGCGTATCGACGCGCTTTGCGAGACCAACGACCGCACCGCTGTGCGCCGCTACTGCGCCAACGAAACGGTCAACATTGCGCTCTCGTCGCTTTCCGCGGACATCAACGCGCACGGCATCACCGCCGACCTGCGAGCCGCCGTGCCCGAAACCGTCCACGTGGGCGATGCCGATCTGTTCAGTGTGGTATCGAACGCCCTGGACAATGCCATCGCCGCGGCGAGCACCGCCCCCGAAGGCAAGCGGTTTGTCGACCTGGACCTTCGCTACGAAGACGGTCAGCTTCTATTGCTGGTTTCCAACACATTTGGACGGGCGCCGCACATGGTCGACGGCACGCCCGTGGCTCAGCACGCCGGTCACGGCTTTGGCACCAAGAGCATTAAACTCGCCGTGGAGCGCATGAACGGCAACTGCCAGTTCCGCATTAACGGCGATCGGTTTGAGCTGCGCGCTGTGATGTAAGGGCGCGGGCGCGACGGATTTGCGTTCCGCGGGTACGGCTCGCCCGCTCGGGGTCGTTTGTCGACGCGGGCTCGCTACAGCGGAGCGGCCGCCGGAGTCAGCTGCTTGATGTAGGCCCACATGCGCTGCTTAGCGGCCTTGTCGGTGAGTGCCGCCTCAAAACCGTCGAGCGCGAGCACACGGCGACCCTGCACATGGGCGACCAAGCCGGGCTTGAGCATGGCGGTGTCGAAGTCATCGATCGCCACGAGCATATCGGCGTAGGTCTCGCGCATGGCGTCAGCCGCGTTGTTGTCGAGCAGTAGCACCGCCTCGGGGTCCAAAGCCTCAAGCGCCTCACGGAACAGCTCGCACGGCAGCGTCTCGCCCACAGCGACCGCTCCGTCACCTGCGCCGGCGACGCTTGCCAGCACGCAAAAATCCTCGGGCGCGTAGCCGATGGCCCCAAGCGCCTTGCGCAACGCCGCGCCATCCGGGCCAGCGGCAAGCTCGCCACCCGAACGCTCGGCCTCGTCCAAATCGCCTTTGACCAGCACGATCGGCGAGCACGCGTTGCCCGCGATACGCACGCCACGGACCGCAAGCGATGTGAGCTCCTGCTCGGCCGCCTGGGCGATGGCTTCTTTTTTCTGGCTTTGTGACGTGGACATGCGCTCTCCAATCGTTTGCGTGCCCACCATTATATAAAAGAGCCGCCTGCGAGTGGTTGCTTTGCGGGCGGCTGGGTATAAGCACGGTCGTACTGAGTTTTACGCGGCCAAGCCGCGTCACATTATGGAGGTCACCATGGCTGACATTAAGCAGATTACCCCCGAGAACTTCGATTCCGTCGTTAGCGACAGCCTGCCCGTGCTGGTCGATTTTTGGGCACCGTGGTGCGGGCCCTGTCGATCCCTCTCGCCCATCGTTGACGAGGTTGCCGATGAACTGGCGGGCAAGCTTGCCGTTGCCAAATGCAACGTCGACGACAACCAGGACCTGGCCATGAAGTATGGCGTCATGAGCATCCCCACGCTGATTGTGTTTAAGAACGGCGAGGAGATTGACCGCTCGGTTGGCGCTCTGCCCAAGGCGAGGCTGCAGGCGCTGCTGGAGAAACATCTGTAATACGCTTGTTACATGTTGCCGTCTGTCTGCCGTCCATGAGCGCTTTTACGCCGCTCGCCGGACTTCTGAATGCACCGAGTGCAACCACGGATAGTATGGTAGTCACAAACAGCCCCCAGTGAACGGGTGCGGGTCGCACAGACTCGCACCCGTTTTCTTATGCAGCTGCGCGCAAAGCGGGCGTAGTAAAATCTGAACCACTGAACTGCCCCATACAAAAGGAGATTTCCCATGCATGATGTTGGAATGAACATGAGCCAGCTTGCCATGAGCGTCAAACAGGTCGACGACACCATCGAGCTCGCTCACGAATGGAGCCATCAGTTGCTGCATGCGACCGAGAATTTTGACATGGAGCGCATCGGCGCCAAGCTCGAGGCCGCCATGGCCGCGTTGCACGAGGCGCATGACGCGCTCGAGGGCTACGAGGAAGCCATCGAGGCCGACCACAACTCCGTCGGCTCCGTGAAGCTGGTGTAAGGTGGCCGAACACGAGCACGGCTGCGGGTACGAGCACGAGCATCCGCACGGGGCGGACGGTGACGCGGGCTGCCACTGTAGTGGCTCCGGCTCCGAGCTGGTCCGTTTTTCGGTTACCGCACCGGATGACCTGCTGCGCCGTTTTGACGAACAGATCGCGCGCCGCGGCGACGTGGCCAACCGCTCCGAGGCCGTGCGCGACCTGATTCGCGCCTCGATCGCCAAGGAGCAGATGCGCACGCCCGACGAGCATGTTATCGGGTCGCTCACCATGATCTACGACCACCATACCGGCGACCTGACGCGCCGTCTGGACGAAGTGCAGCACGACTACACCGACGAGATCGTATCGACCATGCACGTGCATCTGGATCACCACAACTGTCTGGAGATCCTGGCACTCAAGGGTCGCGGCGAGCGCATCTACGAACTAGCCGATCGCCTGCTGGGCCTGCGCGGCGTTAAGCACGGCGAGCTCACGTGTGCCGCCACCAGGCAGAGCCTGGGGCTGTAGCGGGATTTCCCGCAGCGCACCTGCCAAAAAGGGACAGGTTTGTTTTGGCAGGTTTAGCGTTTTACCTACCAAAATAAACCTGTCTATTTTGGTCGGTTTTGATGAGGAGTGTCGCATGCGGCATGTGCATATTCATGTGACGGGCATTGTGCAGGGCGTTGGCATGCGGCCATTTGTGTATCGCGAGGCTATGGCGCATGACATTTACGGCTGGGTGCTCAATGCGGGCGACGGCGTGCATATCGAAGCGCATGCTCCGGCCGATGCGCTCGATGCTTTTGTTGCCGCGCTTTCTGAGCATGCGCCTGCGGCGGCTCGCGTTGAGCGAGTCGATGTTGCGGATTTGGAGCCTGGCGGCTGGAGCGCTGCCGATGAGCAGGACTTTCGCATTGTGGCGTCGCAGGATCAAACCGCGCACACCACACTTGTCTCGCCCGATATCGCCACCTGTGACGATTGCCTGCGCGAGCTGTTCGACCCCGCCGATCGGCGCTATCACTACCCTTTTATCAACTGCACCAACTGCGGGCCGCGCTTTACCATCATCCGCTCGCTGCCTTATGACCGAGCGGCCACGTCGATGGATCGTTTTCCCATGTGCCCCGAGTGTGCCGCAGAGTATGCCAATCCACTCGACCGTCGCTTTCACGCGCAACCCGATGCCTGCTTTGATTGCGGGCCGCATATTACGTGGCGCGAGGCTGTGAACGGCGATGCGTACGGGAATTCGTCCGCGACACCGGCCGTCGGTACCACACGCGAGGCCAGCGACGCTATCATCGAGCGCTGCGTTGAGCTGCTGGCCGACGGTGGCATCGTCGCCATCAAGGGCCTGGGCGGATTCCATCTATCCTGTGACGCTGCCAACGAGCAGGCGGTGGCCGAGCTGCGCCGTCGCAAACGCCGCAGCAACAAACCACTTGCCGTTATGGTGCGCAGCCTTGCTGATACCGAGCGCCTGTGTCATATCGACGATGCTGAACGCGATCTGCTCGCCGGCAGTATCCGCCCCATCGTGCTGCTGCGCCGGCGCACTGTTGGCGAGGGCAACGGCGGTTCCCCCGACTTCCTCGCCCTCGCGCCATCTGTCGTGCATGACTTGCCCGAGCTCGGCATCATGCTCCCCTATACGCCGCTTCAACATCTGTTGCTTGCCGCGGCAGAAGCCTGCGGTATGCACGCGCTCGTCATGACCAGCGGAAACCTGAGCGAAGAACCCATAGAAACCGACGACGATCTTGCCTGGAAACACCTCGTTGCCGCCGGCATTGCCGACGCGTTGCTCGGTAACGACCGCGCGATCCTCTCGCGCTACGACGACTCCGTGGTACGCGTGGTCGACGGCATCGTTATGCCCGTTCGCCGCGCTCGCGGATATGCACCCCAGCCGCTGCCGTTGCCGGCGCTCGACGGCGCTCCGTCCTGCGTGCTCGCTTGCGGGCCACAACAAAAGGCCACGATTGCGCTCACGCGTGAAGGGACGAACGGCGAGGCAACCTGTTTTGTCTCGCAGCATATCGGCGATGTTGAAAACGGCGGGACCTTCGATGCCTGGAACGCCGCGCGCACGCGCTTGGAAAACCTCTTTGACTTGGCGCCCGCCGCCTTAGCATGCGACATGCATCCCAGCTATCTGTCGAGCCAGTGGGCGCGCGAACAGGCGCAGAAACAGGGTATGCCGCTTGTTGAAGTTCAACATCATCATGCGCACATCGCGAGCGTGATGGCCGAGGCCATCGCCGCGGGCCAGCTTACAACCGACGCGCGTGTCCTTGGCATCGCCTTTGACGGCACCGGCGCCGGCACCGATGGGACCATTTGGGGCGGCGAGTTTCTTGTCGCCAGCCTTGGCAGCTTTGAGCGCGCCGCGCATTTGCGCACCTGGGCGCTCCCCGGCGGAGCGGCCTCCGTGCGTGACGCCCGCCGCAACGCCTTCGCCTTGCTCAGCGAACTTGGCCTACTCGAGCACCCAGGCACCGCTCGGCTTTTGGACAACCTCGACGAGCAAACGCGCAGCGTGACAGCCACCATGATCGAGCGCGGTATCAACGCCCCGCGTACCAGCAGCATGGGGCGTCTCTTTGATGCCGCGGCAGCAATTCTGGGCATCTGCGACAAGGCAACCTACGAGGGCGAACCCGCCATAGAACTCGAAGCCGCCGCCTGGCGCGCGTTCAGCAGTGAAAGTGCCTGCCCCACCGGCAATATGGCCAGCTTTTCCGTAACCGAATCATCCCGTCCGGACGACTGCCATGTTCTGAACTCCAGGCCGCTTTTTGAGGCGCTTTTGGAGGGAATCAGGACCGGCGTGCCCGCCGGCAAGCTCGCGCTCGACTTCCATGTCACCATCGCACGCGCGTCGGCCCGCATCGCAAGCGAGATCTGCGTCCGTGAAGACCTCGACACCGTCGTGCTCTCGGGCGGCGTGTTCATGAACCGACTTTTGCTTCGGCTCCTTACCCACGAACTCAAAGACGCCAGTCTTGCCGTCTTGGTCCCCCGCTCCGTGCCCGTCAACGACGGCTGCATCGCCTACGGTCAGGCCGCCATCGCTCGCGCTCACCTCGCGCAGACAGCATCGCGATAGGCTGTTTTGCCAGCCTGCGCGCCACCGTCTCACAGGTGTAACGCGTTTGCTCGTGACTCCCGCGAGCGCTACCATCAACTGATGGGTAATTAGGCGCCTATCCAGCGCAAAACGTATAAAAGGGGAACATTATGTGCCTTGCCGTTCCCGGTAAAGTGGTCAAACGCGACGACGACCTTAAGGCGACCGTCGACATGATGGGCATCGAGCGCCCCGTTTCGCTGCGCCTCGTGCCGACGGCACAGGTAGGCGACTATATTCTCGTACACGCCGGCTTTGGCATCCAGATCGTCGACGAGCAGGAAGCGCAAGAAACGCTCGAGCTCGTTAATGCCATGACCGAACTGGCCGAAGAAGACCAACTGGCCAGCAATCCGGCCGAGGCATACTAGTGGCGGCCGGACAGCCGGCGCGCTCCGGTATCGACTTTTCGGCATTTCGCGACCCCAAGCTGGCTCGCGAGCTCATCGATCGTATTCATGAGCTTGTCGGCGACCGCGCCATCAACCTTATGGAAGTCTGCGGCACGCACACCGTGAGCATCGGTCGCTATGGCTTTCGCTCCATTATGCCTGCCGGGCTCAAACTGCTGAGCGGTCCGGGTTGCCCCGTCTGTGTTACCGCCAACCGCGATATCGACCATGCAATCGCGCTCGCCAAGA
This sequence comes from Collinsella sp. AF19-1LB, assembly GCF_003459655.1. NCBI lineage: Bacteria > Bacillati > Actinomycetota > Coriobacteriia > Coriobacteriales > Coriobacteriaceae > Collinsella > Collinsella sp. AF19-1LB. The sequence continues at coordinate 61,567 of NZ_QRWO01000010.1, read as the reverse complement.
TGGACGGCGCCATCATCACCACCTTTGGCGACATGATGCGCGTGCCCGGGTCGTCTACCTCGCTCGCCGCGCAAAAGGCGGCGGGGCGCGATATTCGCATTGTGTACTCCCCGCTCGATGCACTCGATATCGCCGAACACAACCCCGACCGCCCGGTCATCTTTATGGGCGTGGGTTTTGAGACCACAACGCCCACCATCGCCGGCGCCATTTTGGAGGCAGACGCGCGCGGACTTTTGAACTTTTCGGTCTATTGCGCCCACAAGACCACGCCGCCGGCGCTGCGCGCCATCGCCAACGATCCCGAGACCACTATCGACGGCTTTATCCTGCCGGGGCACGTCGCCACCATCACGGGCCTGGCGCCCTTTAGCTTTTTGGTCGACGAGTTCAATACCCCGGGCGTGGTCACGGGATTTGAGCCGGTCGATATCCTGCAGGGCATCTGCATGCTGGTCCAGATGGTTGTCGAGAGCAGGCCGGCGATCGACAACGCCTACCGCCGCGGTGTCAATGCGAACGGCAACCCCGTGGCGCGCCAGCTGGTCGAGCAGGTATTTGAGCCATGCGATACCACATGGCGCGGATTGGGGCCGATTGCCAACTCGGGCCTTTCCATCCGTCCCGAGTTCTCGCGCTTTGATGCCCGCGTTCGCTTTGACGTGCCCGTTGAGGCGACGGTCGAGCCGCGCGGATGCCGCTGCGGCGACGTACTGCGCGGGGCCATTACGCCGAGCAGCTGCCCGCTCTTTGGCCGCACCTGCACGCCCGAGCACCCCGTCGGCCCGTGCATGGTGAGCTCCGAGGGCAGCTGCGCGGCGTACTACCGCTACCGCGACTAGCCCGGACACACCCACATACTGGCACCACCCACGATTGGAGTTTTGGATATGTCCCATAGCATCACCGATAGCACCGTCCTGTTGGGCCACGGCTCCGGCGGGCAGATGATGAAGCGCATCATCGACGAAGTCTTTTTGGATGCCTTTGGCTCGCCCGAGCTGCTTGCGGGCAACGATGCCGGCGTCGCCGCGCTGCCCGCGAGCGGGCGCATCGCCATGTCGACCGACAGCTTTGTGGTCTCGCCGCAGTTCTTCCCCGGTGGCAACATCGGCCGCCTCGCCGTGTGCGGAACCGTCAACGACGTCGCGACCTCGGGCGCCAACGTGCGCTACCTATCGTGCGGTTTTATCCTCGAAGAGGGCTACCCCATGGACAAGCTCCACCAGATTGTGCAGACGATGGCCGAGACCGCACGCGAGGCCGATGTGCGCATCATCACCGGCGACACCAAGGTGGTCGAGCGCGGCGGGGCCGACAGCGTCTACATCAATACCGCCGGGGTGGGCGAGGTGCCCGAGGGCGTGGCGCTCAGCGGCGCCAACTGCCAGCCTGGCGATGTCATTCTGGTATCGGGTACACTCGGCGACCACGGTATCGCCATCATGAGTCAGCGCGAGGGTCTGGCGTTTTCGAGCACCATCGAAAGCGACGCCGCGCCGCTCAACCACCTGATTGCCGATGTGCTTGCCGCAGCACCCGACACACGCTGCTTCCGCGACCCCACGCGCGGTGGCCTGGCCTCGACGCTCAACGAGTTTGCGCAGGCCAGCGGTGTTGCCATGGAAATCGACGAGGACGATGTACCCGTGCGCCCCGACGTGCAGGCAGCCTGCGAGATGCTCGGCTACGATGTGCTGCAGGTGGCAAACGAGGGCAAGATGGTCGCCGTGGTGCCGGCCGAGCAGGCCGATGCCGCACTGGCCGCCATGCGCGCCGCCCGCTACGGCGAGAACGCCGCCATCATCGGTCGCGTGCTGCCACTTGCCGAGGGCGCCCGTCCCGCCGTGCGCGTGCGCACCGGCTGGGGTTCGACCCGCATCCTCGACATGCTCGTAGGAGAGCAGCTGCCGAGAATTTGCTAACGACAAAGGCTCAGGGCTATTAAAGATATTCAGATTCCAAACATGCCCGGCACGCATGCCCAGTATCATGGGGTGCGTTTTACAACTCAAGCGGCAGGAGCACCCATGGCAGCAGCTTTTTCCCATGTGATCTTTGACCTGGACGGCACCATTCTCAACACGCTCGAGGACCTGGCGGCCGCCGGCAACCATACCTGCGAGATGCACGGCTGGCCCACGTTTGCCGTAGACGAGTACCGCTACAAGGTGGGAAACGGCATGCTCAAGCTGGTTGAGCGTTTTATGCCTGCCGAATATGCGGGTGACGGTCGCATGTTTGAGCAGACGCTTGCCGAGTTTAGGGCTTACTACGGCGAGCACAAGGAGGACCACACCGCCCCCTATGCCGGCACGATCGAGATGCTCGACCGCCTACGCGCCGCGGGCGTTCAGCTTGCCGTGCTCACCAACAAGGACCACGTCTCGGCGGCTCCGCTTATTGAGAAGTATTTTGGTTCCGAGCGCTTTGCGCTGGTACAGGGCCGTGTCGATGCGTTTCCCCCCAAGCCCGAGGCGCCTGTTACGCTGCATGTGATGAAAGAGCTAGGCGCCGATCCGGCAACCACACTCTATGTAGGCGATTCCAATGTCGATATCCTGACCGGTCACAATGCCGGCCTCAAGAGCGCCGGTGTCACCTGGGGCTTCCGCGGCCGCGCAGAGCTGGAGGCCGCCGGCGCCGACTACGTGGTGGACACCCAGGACGAGCTCGCGGCGCTGATTCTGGGCGAGTAGCGGGGCTGTCGCTCAACACGGCTGCATAGATTCTGTCGCGCGGAAAGCGCATCCCGTTTTGCCGCCTCAGAATGGGATGCGCTTTCCGGTTGAGCCTTGTCGGGGAATCGGCATCCCGTTTCAGAGCAATATTCCGGGTCGCACTTTCCGCAACCCAACCCATCCGGAAACCGCGACCCGCTATTCGGCCAAATACCGGCTCGTATTTTCCCGAGCATTCGATGCAACGCTGGCGCAAGGAGCGTCCCCAACTGCCGGCAGAAAAGGAACGTCCCCAAGTGCCGCCCCAATGACTACCATGGCAACGCCGCAGGTAGAGGGCGGACAGCGAGCGGGCACCAGAGCGAACAAATTGGCATGAAAAGAGGACGGCATAGACCTTCTGGTCATGCCGTCCTCTTTGAATGACAAGTTGTCGCTCTGGTGCCCGCGCAGCGTCGAGCAGTTGCGGCGTTTGGTAAAACGCCGCAACGAACTAGCTCAGCATTGCATCCATCATCTCGGAGTTGACGGAGTCGTCGGCAGACCACTCGCCGTCGTCGTTGCAGGTGTACTTGAAGATAACCGTGGTCTTCCTGGGCTCGGTGGCCTTGGTCACATCGACCATAACCTGACCGGCCATCTTGTACAGCTCGTCATCGGAAGGAACCGTGTCAAGCGCAGCGACCTTCTCCTGATACTGGGTGGAGAAGTCCTCGACGATCTTGTTCATGGACTTGCAGGTGATGGAGACCTCGGCGGTCGCGACACCCTTGTCCTCGTCGACCGTCACGTCGCCGATCTTGTAGTCAAAGCCCTCGAGATAGGTCTTGGCATACTCCTTGGGATCGATACCCAGCTGCTCGAACTCGTCGCCCGAAGCCTCCTCCAGACCAGAGAGGAAGTCGTCGCCACCGTTTTTGACCTCGTCAAACTGCGTCGTAAGATCCTCGGTGATGAGCTCCTCAACCGAAGGACCTCCACAGCCGGAAAGCACGACCACGCATGCAACCAAGACGGCCATGAGGGGCGCAAGCAGCAGCTTCTTTTTCATGTTGTTCCTCCCAATGAGCGGCACCGCGCTTCCCGGACGCGGCGCACGTTGTAATAAGTAAGCCCATACTATCCACTTATGAACGCCCTCGGCAACGCGAAGGCGCAGTCGGCTCGATTTAACGTCCGAACGGTTTACCGGTCCGCCCAACGCGCAATAAAACGTTCCGCCGCATTGTAATAAAAAAGGGCGGCCGGATAACCCGACCACCCTTGCACACCCTTTGGATGCCGCAGCTTACTTGCGGACGACCTTGACGATGGCATCGCCGGCGGCAACGGCAGACTCGGCCTCGACGGCGAGCTCGACGTCGGCAAACTCGGCGGTATTGGACACGGCCACGACGACGCAGTCCTTGTAACCGGCGGCAGCGATCTTGGCGCGGTCGATCTTGAGCAAGGGCTGACCGGCCTTCACGACGTCGTCGGCCTTGACGAAGCCCTCGAAGCCGTCACCGTTCATGTTGACGGTATCGACGCCAACGTGCACCAGAACCTCGATGCCGCTATCGGACTGCAGGCCCACGGCGTGACCCATGGTGACGGTCACCTTGCCGTCGCAGGGAGCGTAGACCAGGTCGTCCTCGGGCCACACGGCGCAGCCCTTGCCCAGAACCTCGCCACCAAAGACGGGATCGGGCACGTCGGCCATCTTGATGACCTTGCCCTTGACGGGCGAGCACAGCACGTCGGCGCCGGCAGAAGCAGAGATGGAGGCCGGAGCAGCAGCTGCCGCGGGCTCAGCCTTCTTCTTGAACATGTCAAACAGACCCATACGTTTTCTCCTCTTGATTAAGCGCAACGTTTTGCGCATGCCTATGGTGATTATAGTGCCAAATGATCAAATTGCTAAGGTGAGGGTTCGAATCGCAAGCCCTTCCAAGCCCTTCCCAAAACCTTTTCCCCAGCGGCACTCATATTGTCGATTAATCCAGACCCTCGGTACCGTTGGACTTGATGATCTTCTGATATGCGAAGAAGCTGTCCTTGCGGCGGCGCTCGTAGGTACCGGTGCCGTCGTCGTACTTATCGACGTGGATGAAGCCGTAGCGCTTGCGCATCTCACCAGTGCCGGCGGAAACCAGGTCGATGGGACCCCAGCAGGTGTAGGCAATCAGGTCAACGCCGTCGGCGATGGCCTCGCCCATGGCCTTGATGTGGCTCTGCAGATAGGCGATGCGGTACGGGTCGTGGATGGAGCCGTCCTCCTCGACCTCATCGTAAGCGCCCATGCCGTTCTCGACCACCATCAGCGGAATCTCGTAGCGGGCGTAAATCTCGTTGAGGGCGATGCGCAGACCCAGCGGATCGATCTGCCAGCCCCAGTCGGTGGACTCCAGATAGGGATTCTTGCCGCCAAAGGTCATGTTGCCCTCGGTCATCTCGTGATCCTTGTGGGTGCCCACGGTGCCGGACATGTAGTAGCTAAAGGTGTAGAAATCGACCTTGCCGTCGGCGATATCCTGCAGGTCGCCGTCCTCCATCACGAGCTCAACGTCATTCTCGGTCCAAAAGCGCTTGGCGTAGAACGGATACTTGCCGCGCACCTGCACGTCGGAGCAGTACCAGTTCATGGTATTCATCTCCTGCTGCGTGGCGAACACGTCGGCCGGATCGCATGTGGCGGCATAGGAAAGGATGAAGCAATCCATGTTGCCCATCTTAAACTGCGGGTAGTGCTCGTGGGCATAGCGTACAACACGGCCGCTGGCCACGAACTGGTGATGCAGGGCCTGCATACGGGCCTGCGGCGTGGTGTGGACCGCCGAAGCCGGGCCCTCAAAGCCCTGGATCATGCTGGTCCCAAAGAGGTTGCCCATGTCCTGGGTACCGCAGTTGATCTCGTTGAAAGTGAGCCAGAACTTGACCTTGTCCTGATAGCGGTCGAAGACGGTCTGGCAATACTTCTCAAAGAAGCCGATGAGCTCGCGGCTCGCCCAGCCGTTGTACTTCTCGACCAGGTGATAGGGCATCTCGTAGTGCGACAGGGTCACGAGCGGCTCGATATTGTGAGCGCGCAGGCAGTCGAAGACGCGGTCGTAGAAGGCGAGGCCGGCCTCGTTGGGCTCGGCATCGTCGCCGTTGGGGAAGATGCGGCTCCAAGAGATGGACATGCGGAACATGTTGAAGCCCATCTCGGCGAACAGCGCGATATCCTCCTCGTAGTGATGGTAGAAGTCGATACCGTCATGATTGGGGTAGAAGCGGTCGGGGTCGATGTCGATCGTGATCTGACGCGGCTCCTTGTAGCTGCCGCCCAAGAAATGGTCGTCGACCGAAGGACCGCGGCCGTCCACGTTCCAAGCACCCTCAAACTGATTGGCGGCCGTGGCGCCGCCCCAATAGAAACCCTCGGGGAACTTGATGTTTGCCATGAGCATCTCCTTTACATCGTGGGTCGATAAGCTGAGTATCGCCTGCGCACGGGGCGGGCAGAAGCGGGCGCGCCAAACCCGACACTTCTTTTCGCAGCGGCACCCCGCCGCCACCCCGCCCTTGACACTTCCTGATACCTGCCAAAAAGGGACTGCCAAAAGGGACAGGTTTATTTTGGTCGGTTTTATCTGGGCAAACGCTGGCGATACGCTGCCGGCGTGCAGCCATAGCGCTCGGCAAACTTTTTGTAGAAGAAGCTCATGTTGGCGTAGCCGACCTCGCGCGCCGCGGCTTCCGCAGTGGAGCCGGCGTCGAGCAGTGTTGCCGCGCGTGTTAGGCGACTCTCCTGCACGAGCTGCATAAACGTGCGTCCCGTCTGCCGTTTGAGCAGCGCGCTTGCGTAGTTGGGACTCAGATGGAGGTGGCGAGCTACGTCCTCGAGCGTACAATCGCAGGCATGGCGCTCGATGTAGCCCACGGCGGCCGCGACCTGCGCCGAGGGAAGTGTAGGTTTGCCCGCTTGCAGCAGTGCGGCCTCATAGCTTTGCATCAGCTCAATCAACAGCAACTCAAACAGCTTCGACACGATCTGGGGACTCGCAGCCGTCGGCTCCAGAAGCTCGCACAGCATCTCCTGCATATATCGGCGCACGCGGCGGCTGTTGCCCGTGCGGAAATGCACATGACCGCGGTGGTCGGTTTCGTCATTGAGGGCATTAATGAGGAACTGCGAGACGGTGCTTGACGGCGACAGGCTCTGCTCTAGGCTGCGGTGCAACATCGGCCGCGAGATGACGATGCTCAGCATAATGTCATGCTCGCCGAGCTCGCCTACGGCATGTGGACAGGCGGCGTCGAGTAAGAGCACCTCGTTTTGGGCAAGCATAAGCTGTTCGCCGTTGACGGTCTGCGGCGCATGCCCGCGATAAACATAGCTGATTTCGACATAATCGTGCACATGCTCCGGTACAGGGTTGAAGCGCGAGTTGCGCACGATTGATAGGCCCTCAGGCATGCCTTCTTGGTGCAAGGCTCGCGTCGGGTCACCGATTTTATGGATATGTTTTTCACTGATATTCTGTTGATGACCCCAGCTGAACGCATCATTCCAGTCATAGCGGGCGCCCGCGTGGTAAGCACGCTCGCTGTCGGTCAGCTCGAGCAGAAGGCTGTCTAAACGTGCAAGATCCATGGCATCACAATCGTTGATTCGGTCATATTCTGCTGTGGTTTTGATATTAGCAGGACGGCGCGCTCGGCGTACTCTGACTTCAATCGATTTAAAAGGTTGGTTTTAGAGGAGTGGATATGGCGGCATACGACAACCATGTGCTTCCGTTCTTGTGGCTCAAGGGCGAGGCGCACGAGACGATTACCGAATACCTGGAGCAGATCGCCGGTGCGAACATCCGCGAGGTCTGCCTCGAATCGCGCACGCATCCCGAGTTTTGTCGCAACGGCTGGTGGGCTGACCTGCGTTTTATCATCGGCGAGTGCAAGCGCTTAGGGTTGAAGATCTGGCTGCTCGACGACGCCCATTTCCCCACGGGCTACGCCAACGGCGCGCTTGCGGGCGAGAACGTCGACCCCGCGCTTAAGAAGACCGTGCTCAAACATCGCACGGTTACGGTCGTCGGTCCCCAGCCGTCCACGGTCATCAAGCTCGGCAATCTTATGGATCACACGGAGCGCTTTGTGGGCGCGGCGACTTTCGACGCCGCCGGCGCACCGCTCGACCTTGAGCTCTCCGTTGAGCAGGCCGACGGCACCCCCGCTCGCCTGCGTTTTGACGCGCCCGCCGGCATCACCACCGTCGAGCTCTTCGTCACCAGCCAAAAGACCGGCTTTCGCGATGAGTACATCAACATGGTCGACGCCGATTCGTGCCGTGTGCTCATCGATGCCGTCTACGAGCCCACGTTTGAGCACCTGGGCGACGAGTTCGGCTGCACCATACTGGGGTTCTTTACCGATGAGCCGGGCTTTATGAACGAGAAGGGCACGGCTCTCGACGATGCTTCTACCAGCAGCTTTATTGGACGCGGCGATATGTCACTGCCCTGGTCGGACGAGCTTGCCAGCCGCCTGTGCAATGCACTTGGCGAGGACTGGCTCACCAAGCTACACGGCCTTTGGACACGCGAGGCAGATGGTGCCCGAGCCCGTCACGCCTACATGGACATTGCCACGCAACTCTACCGCGCATGCTTTGACGAGCAGATTGGCGACTGGTGCCGCGAGCGCGGCGTCATGCACATCGGACATGTGATTGAGGACAAAAGCTGCCACACGCGCCTGGGCCAGGGCGCCGGGCACTACTTCCGCGCGGTCGCCGGACAAGATATGGCGGGCATCGACGTTGTCATCAACCAGCTTGCCCCCGGCATCGACCACGGGCGCTACAGCTACTTCCACGGCGCGTGGAACATGGAGTTCTTTACCTACGCGCTTGCCAAGCTGGGCTCTTCGGCCGCGCGTCTCGACCCAAAAAAGCAGGGGAGCTGTATGGCCGAGGTCTTTGGCGCCTTCGGCTGGCACGAGGGCCTTCGCGAGATGAAATGGATCGCCGACCACATGCTCGTCCGCGGTATTAACTGGTTTACGCCGCACGCATTTAGCATGGCGCCCTTCCCCGATTGGGACTGCCCGCCGCACTTTTACGCACACGGCAACAATCCGCAATGGCCGCACTTTGGCCAGCTCATGAGCTATATGAACCGTACGGCAACGCTGCTTTCGGGAGGCAGCGCCGCGCGTCCCGTCGCCATCCTGTACCACGCCGATGCCGAGTGGGCCGGCAGCGCCATGCCTATCGAGCGCGTGGCTGCCGAGCTCACGCGCGCGCAGATCGACTTTGATTTTGTGCCCGCCGAGGCTTTTGAGGATGAGGACCGTTACGAGGTTTCAGTTGCTGATGGAATGCTTGCCGTAAACGATTGTCGTTACCAGGCGTTTGTTATGCCAGGAGCTTCATTTATTGGCTCGGCGACGACGCGGGCCATAAGGCGCATGATGGCGGCGGGCGTTATGGTCCTCGCTGTCGACGAGGTGTCGAGCGCGCTTTACGACGCCGATGGCGTGGTTGAACTGGGTGAACTTGCAGCGACTCCGCTTGCCGATATGGCGGGCGTGCTGGCGAGCGTTGGGCTGCAGACGGTTGTCACCGACACGCCCCAGCCCTGGCTGCGCGCGCTTCGCTACGAGCACGCCGACGAGACCTACGTCATGCTGGTCAACGAGCACCCGCGCGAGTGCGTCGACTGCACAGTTAAACTCGCGCAAGGCGAGCGACTTTGCGGCACGCGCCTCGACCTGTTGAATGGCACCGATCCCGTTGCGTTTGACGGAACGCTTGAGCTCGCACCCTTCGAGAGCTGCTTCGTTGCCTTGGAGACGGACGGCGAGCTGGAGTCCGGGGACGGCGCGGACATGGGCTCGAGCGATGCGCTCGCCCTCGACATCAACGGACCTTGGACCGTCGCCCTCTCCCCTGCCGACAGCGGAACCTTTGGCGCCCCGCAGGAACTCGAGCACTTATGCGATCTCACTGCCGAGCGATTCCCCGATGCATGCGGGACGTTCCGCTATCGCACATTGTTCGAGCTGGCGAACGACCTTGCCGATGCCGCAATCGACCTGGGAGATGTCTACGAAGTCGCGACACTTACGCTCGATGGACACCCACTCGGCACACGCATCTGTCCGCCCTATCGCTTTGCCATCGACCCGCTTGCCGCCGGCACGCACGAACTCACCGTCGACGTCATCAACACGCTCGATCATGCGATTCCCGACATCTTCGCCCTCACCGAACCCATCGCCCCGAGCGGCATCCTCGGTCCCGTTACCCTTTGCGGGCAAAACCTGCCAAAATAAACCTGTCCCTTTTTGGCAGGCTTGTTGAGTGTGGGAGTTCGCATGGATATCAAACGCACGATTTCCGAGGCACAGGGCCTTACCCCTACCGAGCAACAGCTCGGCATCTCGGCCCTTGCCATGGGCGAAGACGTCCGCGGGCTCTCTATTAAGGAATTTGCCGCGCGCACCAACGTTTCCGTTGCGAGCGTGCACCGTTTTTGCAAAAAGCTCGGCCTCGAGGGATTCAAAGACCTCAAGGTCGAGCTCATCCGTCAGGCAGCCGAGACGGGTAACCGGCGCGACGTGGACATCAACTTTCCCTTCGATGCCACCTCCACTCCTGCGCAGGTGATGGAGCGTATGGAGGGGCTCTATCAGACCACTTTGGCCGAAACGCAGGAGCTGCTCGACCCCACACAGCTCGACCAGGCCGCCAAGCTTATCGTGCGCGCCGGCACCGTGGACATCTACACGGGCTCGCATAATCTGTATCCAGCGGGAATGTTCCGCGATCGCCTGCTTTCCGCCGGCAAAAGCGCAACGTGCCACGACAGTGTCGAGGCGCAGGTGCGTACGGCGCTCGCCTCGGGCCCCGACCATGTGGCAATCGTTATCTCCTACAGCGGCCTTGCCCCCAACCTCAGGGAGATCTTGCCAATCCTCAGCAGTCGACATGTCCCGGTCATCGTCATCGGCACACCGCACTGCGCCCGCATTCACCCCGGCTTTGCCGCCTATCTCACGGTGAGCGATCACGAGAGCATGACGCATCGCATCACACAGTTCGCCAGCCACATCGCCGTGCAATACGTGCTCGATTCACTCTACAGCAGCTACTTTGCCAAAGATTACGCCCGCTGCTCTGAGTTCTTAGAGCGGTCGTTTCCCTACACCCGCCTGCCCGGGCTCAAGTAGCGACGAGCGTGGATCATCGGACACTAACCTAACGAGCGTGGATAATCTCCCACTTTGAGCCCGCGCACAGGCCAAAACCGGGAGATTATCCACGCTCATTTTGGGTCCCCTGGGAACGCATGAGGAGGGCGGATAGAAAGCCGTTATTTGCGAGGCGTCAGCGACGTAAAGAGTCCGTGTTGGTTGCAGTAAAGATATATCCTGCCGCGCCCGGTAATATGGAAGCGCGGCTGCACCGATTGCTCTGGATAGAGCTTCTTAAAGCAGATGCCATCCATAGTCGCATATGCCACAAAGCTAATGTAGTGATCCTTGGTCATGGGATGATCGAGCGTGACGTACCAATCGTCCTCGATGCGCTCGATGGAAAAGGCGTGGTCCGCGTCCGGCTCTTCGGCCTCCTGGGGAAACATCGTGGAGCCACAGCAGCTAAAGCTGCCTTCTCCGAGCGCGTGCACAACGTTTCCGCAGATAGGGCAAACGTAAAAGACGCCTTTGAGCATATTGCCTGCACGGTTGGCGTTGGCCCGAATGTCACCAGCCAAAAGCTCAGCCACGCTTATGCCGAGTCTCTGGGCCAAAGGCTCAACGAGGGAAATGTCGGGAAGGCCGCGGCCGGATTCCCATTTGCTGACGGCTTTATCGGTCACGCCAAGGCTTTCCGCCAGGGCGCGCTGGGTGAGGCCGCGCTCTTCGCGCAGCTGCTTGATGGCATGCGCTGCCAAAAAAGTATGGGAAGCATTGGTTTGCCGTGTCTGGTTCATGGGCTGTCCAATCAAATTGAAGAAATGGAGTGAACCGGTTCGACAGTCAGTATCCATTTGAAGGCCAGGCTCGACAACCTACGCTGCGTAGACATGCGCCAATCGAACGAGCGCGGATTTTTGGACGCTCATCCTGAGTAGTCATTTAAGAACGTCCCCAATGACCACTCATTTATGTCTGTCCCCAATGACTGGGCAACGGCAGCGAGAGCCCCGATGTTTTGGCAACGACAGCGAGCGACGTCCAGGACGAACAAGTTGGCATGAAAAAGGCAAGGCATAGACCTTTTGGTCATGCCTTGCCTTTTGAATGACAAATTGTCGTCCTGGGCAGCGCGCAGCGTCGGCCGGTCCGCCGTTCGGTAGAACGGCGGAACCTACTTGACGCCGTACTGCTCGTAGTAGGCGTCGATGGCGGTCTTGAGCTCGTCGTCGATGACAACCTTGCCGTCGATCTCGTGGTTGTAAAGGGTCTCGACGACCTCGGCCATGGAGACGATGCTCGCGACGGGGAAACCGTACTTGGCCTCGATCTCCTTCTGCGCGGTGGTCACGCCGCCCTTGCCGACCTCCATGCGGTTGAGGGACACGATCAGGCCCTTGATCTCGACATCGGCAGCAGCCTTGACCTTGGGATAGGTCTCGTCGATGGACTTGCCGCTGGTGGTGACGTCCTCGACCATGATCACACGGTCGCCGTCCTGGGGCTCATAGCCCAGCAGGTTGCCCTTGTCGGCGCCGTGGTCCTTGGCCTCCTTGCGGTCGCAGCAGTACTTGACCTCCTTGCCGTACAGCTCGTGGTAGGCGATGGCGGTCACGACGGCCAGGGGAATGCCCTTGTAGGCCGGCCCAAACAGGACATCAAAGTCGTCGCCAAAGTTATCGTGGATGGCCTGGGCGTAATACTCGCCCAGCTTCTTGAGCTGATAGCCCGTCACGTAAGCGCCGGCGTTCATAAAGAACGGGGACTGACGGCCGCTCTTGAGCGTAAAGCTGCCGAACTTAAGGACGTCGGACTCAACCATAAACTTGATGAACTCTTGCTTGTAAGCCTCCATGCGGGCTCCTCTCGTAATCGCGTACGTGCCTTCCAGTTTAGCGCAGGCAGGGCGTCGGTGCGGGCGCGCTTTGGGGCCTCAGCATTCTGTAAAGGCTTTGTCAGGGGCAATGGTTTTCCAAACAAAGGGGTTGACACGGCAAACCCCCTCATCAAAAATACGGGCGGATTAAAACGGGTACGAGATACCCAAAGCGCGCCGCGCCCGGCCTTAAGGAGGTGTGCCATGGAAGGCAGTCATAGTCGAAAAACCTGCATGTCGCCCTCGGCACGCCGCGAGGATTCCGCACGCGCATAAGCGCCACGAACCGATCGTCAAAACCACCACAAAGGTGCCTGTCCCCTTTGTGGCGGTTCGAGAGCATGACGTGAGCGACATCTAGGTTTTTAAAGCACATACGACACGTACGCTAACTCCCTTCAACAAGGAGGACCCTATGCTGATGCTCAAAACCGCTACGGTACTCGAAGTCATCTCCAAGCGCCGCCGCACGGCGCGCCCTGCCGCTCACACCGGCCTGTCCAAGAACACCATATTCGCCGCCACCCATAGCGCCGAGGACGCCCTCGTGCTGCTTGACGCCAGGGCTGGCGGACTCGGTACCGAGCACGCCGCCGAGCGCCTAGACGCCGTCGGCCCCAACACCATCGAGGCGCCGACCAAGACACTCGCCCGCCGCATCGCCGACGCGTTCATCGACCCCTTCGCCGGCATCCTCGCCGCGCTCGCACTGGTCTCGCTCTACATCGACGTGCTCGCCGTGCCCGAGCCCCAGCGCGACCCCTCCACGGTCATCGTCATCGGCATCATGCTGCTGGTATCGGGCGGCATGAAGTTTATCCAGGAAGCCCGCAGCGGCAATGCGGCCGAGGCCCTCAAGGACCTGGCCTCCAACACCTGCTGTGCCCTGCGCGACGGCGAGCGTATCGAGATCCCCTTTGACGAGCTCGTCCCCGGCGATGTAATCCGTCTCTCTGCCGGCGATATGGTGCCGGCCGATGCCCGCATCATCACCGCGCGCGACCTGTTTGTGATCGAGTCCGCACTCACCGGCGAGAGCGAGGCCGTCGAAAAGACCGCTGCCATCACCGTCGCCGAGGGTGCCGACAGCTCCGCGCTGCCGCTCTCTGCCTGCAAGAACATCGTCTTTACCGGCACCTCCGTGCAAAACGGCACCGCTATGGCACTTGTCGTAGCCACCGGCTCGGACACTTACCTGGGCGGCATCGCCAAGATGCTCAACGGGCGCGGCGAGAAGAGCGCGTTTGACCGCGGTGTCTCGAGCGTCTCCATGTTGCTCGTGCGCCTGATGCTCGTTATGGCGCCGGCGGTCTTTGCCATCAACGTCGCCACCAAGGGCAACGTCATCGACGCGCTGCTGTTCGCCACGAGCGTGGCCGTGGGCATCACGCCGCAGATGCTCCCCGTCATCGTGACCTCGAGCCTGTCGCAGGGCGCCAAGGACCTCGCCCGTCGCCAGGTTATCGTTAAGGAGCTACCGGCGATCCAAAACCTCGGCGCGATGGACGTCCTGTGCTGCGACAAGACCGGCACCCTCACCGAAGACCGCATCGTGCTCGAGCGCTACCTCAACACCGACGGCAACGAGGACGCGCGCGTGCTGCGCCATGCGTTTTTGAACAGCTTCTTCCAGACCGGCCTCAAGAACCTTATCGACCTGGCCGTCATCGACCGCGCCGATGTGACGCCCTCGGCCGCAGCACCCGATTCCATGCTGGGCCAGAGCCTGCGCGACCGCTATACCAAGGTCGACGAGGTGCCCTTCGATTTCTCGCGCCGTCGTCTGAGCGTAGTTGTCGCCGACGCCCAAGGCAAAACCCAGATGGTCACCAAGGGAGCTGCCGAGGAAATGCTCGAGATCTGCTCCTTTGTCGAGGTCGATGGTGCCGCCCAGCCGCTTACCAAAGATAAGCTCGCCCAGATTCGCAAGCAGGTAGCCGGGCTCAACGCCGAGGGCCTGCGCGTGATTGCCGTGGCGCAGAAGACCAATCCGCGCTGCGTGGGCGAGTTTGGCATCGCTGACGAGTGCGACATGGTGCTGATGGGCTTTTTGGCCTTCCTCGATCCGCCCAAGGCAAGTGCCGCCGGCGCCGTCGCCACCCTCGAGGCCAAGGGCGTGGCGGTCAAGGTCTTAACCGGCGACAACGACCGCGTGGCCGCCACCGTCTGCGAGCAGATCGGCATCGACGCGAGTAACGTCTTGCTGGGCTCCGAGATCGATGCGCTCGACGACGCCGAGCTTGCCGAGCGCGCTGAGAAAACTCATCTCTTTGCCAAACTCTCGCCGCTGCAGAAGGCGCGCCTGGTGCGCGTCATGCGCGAGCTGCTCGGTCACACCGTGGGCTTTATGGGCGACGGCATTAACGACGCCGCCGCCATGCGCGCGAGCGACTGCGGTATCTCGGTCGATTCCGCCGTCGACATCGCCAAGGAATCCGCCGATATCATCTTGCTTCAGAAGGATCTGGGCGTGCTCGAGCGCGGCGCCATCGAAGGCCGTCGCACCTACGGCAACCTGCTCAAGTACCTCAAGACCACGGTGAGTTCCAACTTCGGCAACGTGCTGTCCGTGACCGTCGCGAGCCTGTTCTTGCCGTTTTTGCCCATGAGCGCCCTGCAGCTGGTGCTGCTGTCGCTCGTCTACGAGATCGTATGCATCGCGCTGCCGTGGGACACCGTCGACGACGCCTGGACTGCCCGCCCGCGCGCCTGGGATGCCGCGTCCATTAGGGGCTTTATGCTCGAGTTGGGCCCCATGAGCTCGCTGTTTGACATCGCGACCTTCGCCGCGCTCTTCTTTGTAGTGTGCCCCGCAACCGTGGGCGCGAGCTGGGCAGAGCTTGCCGCCGCGGGCAACGTCGCAGACATGGCGGCCTTTGCGGCGCTCTTCCAGAGCGGATGGTTTGTCGAGTCCATGTGGTCACAGACGCTCGTGATCCACATGCTGCGCTCCCCGCGCCTGCCGAGCGCGCGCGACCACGCCGCGCCCGCGCTGTGCGCCCTCACCGTGCTGGGCCTGGCGCTCGTCACCTGGCTGCCGGCAAGCCCCGTCGCCGATGCGCTGGGCCTCATGCCGCTGCCGCCGAGCTTCTTCGCGCTGCTCGTCGGCATCGTCACCGCCTATATCGCGCTCACCCAGCTGGTCAAGCGCCGCTACATCGCCCGCCACGGCGAGCTACTGTAGCGCCCGAATTGTGGCGCGCGACCCATCAGGCGGTCAAAAAGTCCCGTCTCAAGTTAAACCACTCATTTAAGCACGTCCCCAATGAGTGCGGCGGAATGGCTCCCCTTGACAGCTTAAAGCCGTCATGCAGGAACCATTCCGTCGCAGCCTTATGAAAGGGACTGGGTTGTAAATGTTGGAGAAGAGCCGTTAGCGCCCAGGGGTCAGGATCACCAGGGCGTCGTGCTCAAAGGGATGCTGAGCCACGCGCACGGTGCCGTCACCGTTGTCGCGAACGGGCAGCTTGGCGACGCGCTTGTCTTCCATGTCGAGAACCGTCGCCGTCCAGCCACGCGCGCCGTCGAGCTTAAACTTGAGCGCCGTGGTGCGCGGCAGGTACGTGACGACGCGATCGCCAACGCGCGCCACACGAATGGCCTCGCGCGCGTCATCGAGGAGCTCCTGCGCCGGAACCACGGCAAGTGCGTCGTCGCCAGCCGTAGCACCCAGGCCGGCAAGCACATGCTCGATCGCGCCAAAGTCCCAAACGCCCGCAAACTGCAGACACTCCTGCCAGCGGAACGGCATATCGAAGCCCTCGCCCAACACCGAGCCCTGGCTCTTGCTAGTCTGCCAGTTCCAAACACCGTGCGCGCCATAGGTCACACCCGCGCTGGCGCCGGCAAGGATCGACGACCACACACTCGCGCGGCAGTCCTGCGCGGTGAAGCGCCAGTACACATTGCGCGACGCACCCATCTGCTCGTAACAAGGCTCAGAGTTGACCATCGGCTTTTTGGGATAGTTGGCGATAAAGTCCTGCGGCAAGTGCCAAGCCTCGGGCTGGCCCTCGTAGTTGTGGCCGGGCTGGAACATGTAGAAGTCCAAGCGGTCCAGGTACCGTGCCGGGATGGTGCGGTTGCCGCGGTTGATATGCATGGTGCGCAACGCCTCGGGCGCGCGATTGACGACTTCGTCGAGGGCATCCTCGTAATAGGCGATCGCCTCGTCGCTGGTAAAGTCGGTATCGCCTGTCACCACGTAAACGGGGTCGAACTCACCCAGGTTCTCGACGACGCGGGCAACGTGGGCACGGACCTCCTCGCGCGGCATAACCTCGGCACCGCAATGCTCGGCAATCTTGGCGCCCCAGGTACCGGGCACGTAGTTGCACCACATAAGCACGAGTGCCGGACGAATGCCGTGCTCGACGGCAGCGCGACACATGGCAGCAGCGCGGTCCCAGTACGCCTGGTTGGGACGGGACCAATCAAAGTGCACGCCGTCCTCGCTGGCATAGGGCCAAATGCCCAAATCGGGGCAGCAGCGATCCCACTGCGGCAGTGTGTTGACCTGCAGCACGTTCATGCCCTGCTCGGCACGGCGGGTCAGATAGTAGTCCCAGTCGTCCTCGGCGATGCTCGTAAATGCGCTCCAGCACGTATCGGCAAACCAAAAGAACGGTTTGCCCTCGCACAAAAAGCCGTCCTGGCGACTGTTGACAGTCAGTTTTCCCAAACTCATCTGCATGTCCTTTCGTTTGATAAAGGAGTTGCGAACCGGCAGATTCTTTCGCGGTAACCCCGCGCGAAAGCCCCTGGCGCTTAGCAAGCCCCGGCGAGTAGGCGCCACGCGCCCCCAATCAGTCTACCTTGCAAGAAGGGCCCCGCCGGGCTTGCGCCTGACGGGGCCCTGTCGTGTAGGTGAGGTCTTATGCGACCGAATGGCTTGGCCTTAGGCCTCCATCTCGGCGAGCTCCTCCTTGGAGAAGCCGGAGACAAAGACGACGGCAGCGGCGATGACAAAGGAGATTGCCATACCGACGATAGCCCAGACGGTGTTCATCTGGCCACCCTGCAGGTAGTTGGTGAAGACCAGGAAGTTGGAGGCACCGCCTGCGAGGTAGTAGGTAACCCCCATGAGGCCGGAGAACACAGCGCCGATGGCACCGCCGATGAACATGCCGAGCATAGTGCGACGGAAGCGCATGAGGATACCGAAGAGCGCGGGCTCGGTGACGCCGCCGGCGATGGCGGAGATGACGTAACCGATGGCGAGAGACTTCTCGTCGGGGTTCTTCATCTTGAGGAAGGCACCGAAGGCGCAGCCCCAGACGGCGGCCATAGCGCAGTTGGTGGAAACGAAGACGAAGGGATCGTAACCGGCAGCGATGATCTGAACCTGGGCGAGCAGGATGACGGGCATGTGCATGCCGCAGACCACGAAGAGCTGCCAGAAGGCGCCGAGGACGGCCATGACGATCAGAATACCGATGCCGCCAAGGTCAGCAAGGCCGAAGAGCGCGTTAGCGATCAGCGTACCGATCTCGTTGCCGATGGGGGCGAGGACGATGAAGGCGATGGGGATGGTAACGATCATGGTGCAGAACGGCGTGAAGACCGTGGAGAGCACGTCGGGCATGACCTTCTTAAAGAACTTCTCGATGAAGTAGAGGACGGGCACCGAAAGGATGATCGGCAGGACGGACTGCTGATAGTTGGCGGCGGCGATCTGGATGCCGTAGACGGAGATGATTCCGCCGCCCTCCTGGGTGGCGACGCTCACCACGGAAGGAGCCATGAGGGCGCCACCGAGCAGCATGCCGAGCACCGGGCTGGCGCCGAGCTTCTTAGCCGCGGCATAACCCAGGTAGATGGGGATAAAGGTGAACGTGGCCTCGTACAGCGTGGTGTAGAGGAACGTATAGGTCGGGTCGTCGGCCGAGAGCACACCGAGCATGGTGGGGCCGAGGACGGCCGCGATGGTACGGAACAGACCGCCGGCCATGAGCAGCGGGATGAGCTGGGTCATGGAGCCCGACAGATAGTCGAGGATGATATTGGGCAGGTTCTTGAGCTCGAACTTCTCCTTGGGAGCATCGAGGTTCTCGTTGACGGCCTCACCCTGCTTGACACCGGAGATGGCGACGAACTCGGCGAGCACCTTGGGCACGTTCTGGCCGATGATGACCTGGAGCTGGCTGCCGGCAAACTGGCAACCCAGAACACCCTTGACCTTCTTGATCTTCTCCACGTCGGCCTTGCTGTTATCCTTGAGCGTCAGACGCAGGCGCGTCATGCAGTTGGTGGCAACGGAAACATTCTCCGCACCGCCCACGAGCTCGAGGACATCGGTGGCAATCTGCTTGTTATCTACTGCCATGGGACCCCTCCCCATATCTTCGTGTGCCAGCCCCCTTGGGCTTAGGCACGCCTTTGGCCCGGCGACTATAACCCCTTACGGTTGCCGGACCCTTGGATACGCTTTTGTAAACAAGGTGTTTACTGAACGTTTACGGGCTTTAGTTTACACGGAGCGCCGAATTTATGGCAATTTTGCCGTCTACAGTCCGGTGAACGGTAGGAAATCGGGGGTGAACGTATTTGAATGGCGGGAGATGGTCTCTTTGACCCTCTATTGATATATAGCCATTTACGTGGGATTTTATTTTGATGAACACCTCACTGATCTGTTAACTCATCAACAGAATCCCTGCTAGAAGCTAGTAAACATACGTTTAGTAGTTCACGACGTGTTCAATTTTGCCGTTTACCGAGTTCATCTGGTTATTCTTCAATTCTAGATTACACTAAACATGTTTAGTTTGTATTGCCGCAGATGCCAGGCATTCGCGGCGCAAGGGAGGCAGCTCATGGAACTCAAATTGTGTACCTACGCAACCGTCACCACCTTGGGCGACTTTGGCCCCTGGATCAGCAAGGTCGTACTCGACCTGCCCTGCACCGTGCGCGCCAACGACATCGACGCGAACACCTTCCATATATATGTAGAGCGTCACGAGCGCTCGGGCGATGTTCTGATGCGCAAGGAACGCGGCGCCGACCATGCCGCGCCCTCCGTGGGTTACATCGACATTCTCGCCGCATATCCGTGCGACGAGAACGGACGTAAGCTCGCCGTGGGCACCCATGTGGCGCTCGAGGTCGCCGAGCAGCGCCTGACCAAAAAGATCGAAGGCGGCGTCATGGGCTCGCGCATGCTCGATGACCAGTTGCACATCACGCAGCTCGCGGCTCTTCCCGGCAACGACGGCGACGATCCCACCTGCGGCCTGGTCTTCGACACCTGCCGTGGCGATATCTGCCCTGCGCTCAAAGGCTGGAGCAACGACACGCAAAAGACCGCCGTCGACGGTATCGCGCTCGAATACGGCTTCTTTGAGCCCAGCTTTAAGGCCGAGGACTCGGCATGCTTCAACCCCTTTGCGCCCGAGGCCACGGCCGTGCCCCAAAAGGCACCGCTCGTGGTGTATCTGCACGGCGCCGGCGAGGGCAAGGGCGCCACGCAGGGCGAAGGCGCCACGCGCGCCTATATCGGCAACCGCGTGACGGCCATCAGCCAGGCGCAGATCCAGCGCTACTTTGGCGGCTTTGCCTGGGTGCTCGTGCCGCAGTCGCCCACGTTTTGGATGGACAACGGCGTCGAGCAGCTTGGTCACTCCAACCAGAGCATCTACTCCCCCGTGCTCAAGGCACTTATCGATGAGTTTGTCACCGAGCATGCCGACCGCATCGACACCGACCGCATCGTGGTCGCCGGTCTTTCCAACGGCGGCTTTATGACCCTGCGCCTGTGCGCCGACTACCCCGATTTCTTCGCCGCGGGCCTTCCCTGCTGCGCCCCGTGGTACAACGCCACGGACGAGGACGTAGCCTCGCTCGCCAAGACGCCGCTGTGGTTTACGCACTCCAAGGGCGACGAGCTCGTGCACCCGCAACAGACCGTGCTGCCGCTGTTCGCGCGCCTGCGCGATGCCGGCGCCAACGTGCATCTCACCTACTTTAGCCATGTCGAGGACCTGACCGGCGTGTATCGCGAGGCCGACGGCTCGGCCAAGAAGACGTTCAACCACGGCGTGTGGATCCACCAATTCAACGACCTGTGTTATCAAGACTTCGACGGGGGCAACGTACTCATCGACGGCGAGCCGGTGGGCTGCTGGGAGTGGTCGGCCAGGGTTTCGAGGTAACCATCCCATCGGGGGCTCTGACCTTTAGTTTTGTAAACGTCCTCGCGCATGAGCCCCGCTTATCCTGCTCCTTCGGAGCATCGGATAAGCGGGGCTCGCGCTGCGGAATGTTTACAAAGCTAAAGGTCAGAGCCCCCCTAAGTTAACGTTGTTCGAAACGCTGGTCGGCCGCTTCCGGCGGGCCGCCGGGTCGCGGGCGATGGGGGCGTGGGTCCCGTCTTGCCTTGCGCGTAACTGGCTGAATTGATTTTGATTGGAGCTGTTCCTATGTCCCAGAAGTTGACTCGGGTGATTGTTACCACTGATATGGAAGTCGATGATATGAACTCGCTTGTTCATTTGGCTCTGTATCTCAACTTGCTTGATGTTCAGGCTGTGGTGTATACGGCTTCGCAGTATCACTTTCTTGGGGATGGGGTTCATACGCTCGGCGAGGTGAATTCGCATTGGCGGACCAAAGGGCGGCGCTCTTATGAGTGGGCTGTTGTGCCTCATGAACCCGATCCACTGGCAGGGGAGCTTCGTGAGTATCGTCCGTTTCCCGAGCATTGGATTGAGAGCCTCTGGAGCAATGAATATGCCCAGGC
This sequence comes from Collinsella sp. AF19-1LB, assembly GCF_003459655.1. NCBI lineage: Bacteria > Bacillati > Actinomycetota > Coriobacteriia > Coriobacteriales > Coriobacteriaceae > Collinsella > Collinsella sp. AF19-1LB. Next base: position 40,104 of record NZ_QRWO01000010.1, on the reverse strand, counting down.
TTGGCCGCAGTTGCAGGCAAATGCGGCCGCTGCCGGTGAGCCGCCGTTTCCCACGCCCGCCCAGATAATCGAGCGCACCTTTGTGGGAAATGTTGCCTTTGAGGGTGATGTGACTGAGGAAACTGAGGGGTCTCGCGTAATTGCGCAGGCGATTCTGGATGATGATCCGCGTACGTTATGGTTGCTCAGCTGGGGTGGTATGAATACGATCGTTCGCGCCCTCATGAGTATTGCCGAGCGCTATCGCGCCACGCCCGAGTGGCCCGCCGTGCAGCAGCAGGTCTATCAGAAGGTGCGCGTGATGGGCGTTGCCGATGGCGTGGGACAGGACAACTCGTGGCTCGACCATGGGCGTGAGCTCTTTCCCGAGCTCATCTTTTGGCGCGTGCCCTATATGTATGGCGGCTATGTCGACGCCAAGATGGCTCAGCCCGATACGCTGCCGTTGTTTCAGGCTCCTTGGCCCAAGCAGAACCTCACGCAGGGCAACGGCCACCTCATGGCACGCTATATGCTCTATGGCGATGGTAAGGTCTACGAAAACGAGCCCGAGCGCTTTCAGTTTGGCAAGCATGCCCGCCTGGATTGGGGCCTGGAAGGCATGCCCGCGGTACAGTTTGAGCGCGGCGACTTTATGGCCGAAGGCGACAGCATGACCTATATTCCGCTGCTTCCGTTTGGCCTGCGCGGTATCGACGACCGCGACTTCGATACGCTGCTCGGCCGCATGTTTCTTGATGGACGCCCCGATGCGAACGCGCCCACCGGTTTTGCCGCCCTCGGCACGCCCTCAGACGACAATCTCAATCCCTACCTGCGTGCCTATCAGGAAGACTTTGCCGCCCGCGCGCAATGGTGCGCCCATGATCCGGCCATCTGCTCGCATCCGGCGCATGTTGTCGAGGTCACGGCCGACCGCAGCGCCGCAGCCGGCGAGCGCATCGACCTTGCGGCGACCATCGTCGACCCCGACGGCAGGGGCTTCGATGCGCATTGGGATGTCGCCGTAGACCCGTCGAGCTATGCAGGCGTCCAGGATCTGTCGCTGTGGCAAGAATGCACGGAGGATGCCACTTTCATCGTGCCCGCCGACGCACGACCCGGCGACCGCTTTGTGCTCACCCTCACCGTGCAGACGCGCGCCGAGCGCCCCTGCAGCCGCTACGCCCAGGTCGCCGTGACTGTGGCATAGCAAGGGCGACGCCCACATTCGACAAAGAGTGTCCCCAGGCGCCAAACGAGCGGGGATTTTTGGACACCCAAATGACGAGAGTGGAAATCTCCCACTTTGAGCCTGCACATAGGCCAAAAATGGGAGATTATCCACTCTCGTTCTGCGAGCACTCATTGGGGACGTACTTAAATGAGTAGTTTCACTCATTTAAGTACGTCCCCAATGAGTAGGAAAAATGGGCCATGTGTCCCAGTTGTGGAGACTCGTTGAGCCGTCTGGGTATCGTGAAAGGCTGCGCACTCCCCCATCATCAAAAGTGACACACGCTACCAGTTGATGGGAGGCAGCCATGGGCTTCTTTGACAAGATGTTCGAGAAGAAAGAGTGCGCGATTTGCGGTACCGAGCTGGGACTTCTAGGTAAGACAAAAATCAATGAAGGCTACCTGTGCAAAGAGTGCGCCGGCAAGCTCTCCCCCTACTTTCACGGCTATCGCTCCAGCACCGCGGACGATATCCGTGAGCAACTCGCCTACCGCGAGGCCAACGCCGAGCGCCTGGCGTCGTTCAACCCCACGCGCACGCTTTCTGCCGGGCGCACCAACATCATGCTCGATGAGGACGCGGGCCTGCTGATCATCACCTCGCAGAGCCGCTGGCGCGACGCCAATCCCGACATCATCGAGTTCTCGCAGGTACTCGGCTGCGATATGGATATCGACGAGCATCGCACCGAGATCTATCGCGAGACCGAGGACGGCGAGCGCGAGAGCTACAACCCGCCGCGCTACGACCTGGATTACGACTTTAATCTGACCATTCACGTCAACACGCCGTACTTTACCGAGATCAACCTGCGCGTAAACGACTCCACCATCGATCAGCGCGGCTCCATCGAATACCGCGAGGCCAAGCGCCAGGCAACCGAAGTCCGCGATGCGCTGGTGCAGCTGCGCCAGGAGACGCGCGACAGCGTCGTGGCCGCCAAGGCCCCCAAGACCGCGGTCACCTGCCCCTTCTGCGGAGCCACCACCATTCCCGATGCCAGCGGGCGCTGCGAATACTGCGGCGGCGCTATCGGCGCATAACACCCGGCACGGAAAGGACCGATCATGGCCTTCGAGAGCGTCAACTATCAGTGCCCCGCGTGTGGCGGCCCCCTTCACTTTGCCAGTGCCGAGCAAAAGCTCGTCTGCGACTACTGCGACTCGCGTTTTGAAGTCGAAGAAGTCGAGGCCCTCTATCGCGAGCGCCAGGACAAGGCAGATGCCAAAGCCGATGCCGCAGCCGCGGCCCCCACGCCTGCTGTCGACGATGCCGTGCAGGAGCTGGCCCAAAACGCCGGCTACATCTGCTCGTCGTGCGGCGCCGAGCTCGTGTCCGATGGCACTGTCGCCGTTACCACCTGCCCGTACTGCGGCAACTCCGCCGTGGCACCCGGCCAGCTCTCGGGAGATTTCTCGCCCGATCTGGTGATCCCGTTTAAGCTCGGACGCGACGACGTTATGGCCGCGCTCAAAGAGCACTACAAGGGCAAGATCTTGCTGCCCAAGAGCTTTGTCACCGGCAACCACATCGACGAGGTCCAAGGCGTCTACGTACCGTTTTGGCTCTACGGCGCCCGCGTTGACGGCGAAGTGTACTTTGACGCGACCAACGAGACCGTAACCGAGGAATCCGATCGCACCGTCACGACCACCGACCACTACGACGCCTACCGTAAAGGCAATATCTCGTTTGAGCGCGTGCCCGTCGACGGATCGTCCAAGATGCCCGACGGCCACATGGACGCCATCGAGCCGTTTGACTACGGCGCGCTGCGCCCGTTTTCGGTCGCGTATATGCCCGGCTACATCGCCAACCGCTACGACGAGGACTGCGAAACCTGCAAGGCGCGCGCCGAGCGCCGCATGGAGGAGAGCACGATCTCGGCCCTGCGCGAGACCGTCGTCGACGAATATGACGACGCCACGGTCGAAAGCAAGCAGCTCGACTACACCTGGGAAGAAAGCGATTATGCCCTGTTCCCCGTGTGGATGCTCTCTACCTCGTGGAACGGCAAGGGTTATCTGTTTGCCATGAACGGCCAGACCGGTCGCATGGTCGGCGAGCTCCCCTGTTCCAAGCCCAAGCTCGCCATTGCCTCGGTGCTGTTCTTTGTGATCGGATTTGCCCTCTCCCAGATCCTCTTCATGGGTGAGAACGCCTTCGATCCAGACTACCTCACCTTTGATGTCGAGGGCATCCTCATCAACATCGTCGCGCCGCTGATCATCGTAATCATCGCGGACGTACTGCTGGTAGGCCAGCTCAAGACAGCCAACGAGGCCACCCACGCCGATGAGTATTGTGGCGAGCTCGACCTGACCGAGAAGCACGACACCTTCAGCCACACCGAGACCACCGTTGTCATGAAAGACAACAAGGACGATTAGCCATTCTGACCAATACCACCCGGCCTTTGACGAGAAAGGAAGATCACCATGGGACTCTTGAAAGCTGGATTGGGTGCTGCCGGCGGCGTCATGGCCGACCAGTGGAAGGAATTTATCTACTGCGAATCGATGCCCGCTGACGTCTTGGCCTGCAAGGGCAGCAAGCGCACCGGCGGCCGCAGCTCCAACACGCGTGGCGAGGACAACGTCATCTCAAACGGCTCCGTCATCGCCGTCAACGACGGCCAGGGCATGCTCGTGGTGCAAAACGGCAAGATCATCGAGGTAGCGCTGGAGCCCGGCGAGTTCGTCTTTGACACCGGCAGCGAGCCGAGCGTCTTTAGCGGCAATCTGGGCGACTCCATCAAGGAGACCTTCGCCAATATCGGCAGCCGCTTTACCTTTGGCGGCGACGCGGGCAAGGACCAGCGCGTCTACTTTATCAACACCAAGGAGATCATCGGCAACAAGTACGGCACCGCCTCTCCCGTGCCCTTCCGCGTAGTCGACAACAATATCGGTCTGGACGTCGACATCTCTGTGCGCTGCAACGGCGAGTATTCGTACCGCATCACCAACCCGCTGCTGTTCTACACCAATGTGTGCGGCAACGTGACCGATAGCTACACGCGCGACAAGATCGACAGCCAGCTTAAGTCCGAGCTGCTCACCGCCCTGCAGCCCGCCTTCGCCAAGATCTCGGAGATGGGCATCCGCTACAGCGCCATCCCCGGCCACACCACCGAGCTCGCCCGCGCGCTCAACGAGGTCCTCTCTGCCGACTGGCGTGACCTGCGCGGTGTCGAGATCGTGAGCTTTGGCGTCAACTCCATCGCCGCTTCGCAAGAGGACGAGCAGATGATCAAGGACCTGCAGAAAGCCGCAGTCATGCGCGATCCCACCATGGCGGCAGCCAACATTGCCAGCGCCCAGAGCGACGCAATGCGCGCGGCAGCCGCCAACCCCAACGGCGCGATGGCAGGCTTTATGGGCATGGGCATGGCAGGTGGCATGGGTGGCATGAACGCCAGCCAGCTGTTCGCCGCCGGCCAGGCACAGCAGCAGGCCGCCCCGCAGCCGGCTCCGGCGCCCGCTCCCGCACCGGCTCCTGCCGCTGCCCCCGCGGCCGGCACATGGACCTGCAGCTGCGGCGCCACCAACACCGGCAAGTTCTGCTCCGAGTGCGGCAGTCCCGCACCCGCCCCGGCACCGGCCAAGTGGTTCTGCCCCAACTGCGGCAGCGAAAACGGCGGCAAGTTCTGCAGCAACTGCGGAACGCCCAGGCCCTAGCCCCTCTATCTGGTAATTGGCGGGGGATCCGCCACCCCCGCATTTGCTTCTATGGGTTTCGTTCGATAAAGGAGGACACCATGAAGACAACGTTCAAAAAGTCCGTACTCGCATTTCTGACATGCGTCCTTGCGCTCGCCTTTGCCCTGACGGGCTGCAGCGGCGGCGGCAAAGACCCCAAGGCCAACTTCGTCGGCAGTTGGGAACTCTCGGGTGGAACCCTGGAGGGCGAAGAGCTAACCGACGAGTACATGGATATGCTCGAGGAGTGGGGCGTCAACTGCATCCTGATCCTCGATGAGGACGGCACGGGTTCCCTCGACCTGTTCCTTGAGGTTGTCGACCTTAAGTGGGAGGCCAAGGACGCCACCACCGTAACCATCACCGCCGAAGACGAGTCGCATGACATGAAGCTCAAGGACGGCAAGCTCATCCTCGAAGAGGATGACGGCAATCTTGTCTTTACCAAGTCCGACAAGGATCTGTCCGGCACGGTGAAGAAGGATCGCGAGGCGGCCGAGAAGGAAGAGGAGATCGATGAGGCCGTCGAAGAAGACGACGTCCAGAAGATTGAAATCTCCCCCGCCGTCACCGTTGCCGATGATGACCTGTGCACCATTACCATCACCGAGAAGTTCAAGGACGAGTGGGGCGACATCGGTTTTGTCGTCAACATCACCAACAAGAGCGACAAGGACCTGACCTTCTACGCTCCTTCCGGCAAGACCAACGTCAACGGCACCATGAAGGAACCCTGGTTCTCGGCTCACCTGATGCCCGGCACCAACGCCACTGAGGAATTCACGTTCTCGAACGGCACGCTCGATAGCCTTGACGACCTGGTCAATACGACCATCGGCATCGACGCCTACCTGACCGATTCCTACGAGGACGTTGCCTCCTACAGCGCAACCATCGCGTAACGGCACGTAACATCAGCCGCGGATTGGCGGACACATCCGCGCACACCAGACGGGGCCGCAGGAAATGATCCTGCGGCCCCGTCGCTTTTATGCCGATGCGTAACGAGCGCTAGCGCTCTATGTTGGGAACGATGCTGCCCTCGGTCACCGCATGTACGGCCAGGCGCATGATGTTGTCGTAGCCGGTCTTGCTCAGGATCTCCGAGATGCGGCGCTTGATGGTGCCCTCGCTCATAAACAGCTCGGCCGCAATCTCGCGGCGGCTTTTACCCTCGCAGGCAAGGCGCAAAATCGATAGCTCGACATCGTCGAGGGCCGCCGTGCCCGAGAAGATACTCTCGGGCGGCTTGGGAAACGTGCAGTAACCCGCCAGCGTGGAGCGCATCACGGCGAACAGCTCGTCGATACCGACGTTCTTGTACACAAAGCTATCGACGCCCGCCTCGCGGGCCTGATCGACAAAGGTGATCTCGGGCATGCCTGTCATGATAATGATGCGACACTCGGGCAGCTGCTCCTTGATGCGTGCCGCCGCCACGATGCCGTTTGAATCGTGTTCGGTGCACACGTCCATCAGTATCATGTCCGGGCGCTCCTTGAGCGCGACACCCAAGGCCTCGGAGGCATCGGCGATCGCGGCAACGACGGTCATATCGGGCTGGTCGCCAACGGAGCGCGCCAGGCTCTCGCGCAGGATGGCCTGATCTTCGACAATTAACACGCGGATCATGAGCTTCTCCTTTGGGACGTGTCGTTGGCGTTAAGCGGAATGGATACCGTAAGCGTAAAGGGCGGGGTGGCGTGGACCTCTAGGCTGCCACCCAGATCTTGCGCGACATGCCTCATACCTGGGATACCCGTTCCCTCGCGATACGATACGGGGGCCGGGGACCCGTCGTTAGAAATCGTCATGTGCGCGACGGCGTCAGCATCCGTCCTCTCCTGCCACAAGCGCACATGGACCCGATGCGCCTGTGCATGCTTGGTGGCGTTGGTCGAGGCCTCGCGGATAATCTGCAAAAAGGCGGCGGCGACACGTGCGTCCTCAGGCAGCGCACCCTCAACATCGATCTGCACGCTCACCAGGCCAAAGGCATGGACGATATCGCCCAGTTGCTCTGCCGGTTCGGTGTCGCCCCCGCTGCGCAGATCGGCAGCGATTGAGCGCAGCAGCGGGTCGATCTGCTCGAGTGACTCGTCATCCAGGCGCCCCTCCTCCAAATAGCGATGGAGGATGGACAGGCGCTGGCCGATCACATCGTGCACGCGGGAACGCATGCGCAGGTAGGCCGCATTGTCGGCAACCTTTTTGACTTCTTCGATCTGGGCCTGGAGCTCTTGGCCCGCAAGCTCAAGCAGGTGGTTGGCCTGCGCCAGGCGGTCATGCGCATGCGCATACTCTGTCACATCCAGACCGATTATGCGCTCGAACGAACGGCCCGAGACCATAACGCCATCGCACACAAACAGGCGAATCTCGGCGGGAGAAACCTCGACCACCGCACGCGCCTCACCAAAGCGGTCCAGGTTGATCCGCACGCTGTTCTTACCGCCTCCGGGCATTTGCATGCTGAGCTTGCGCAGGTCGTTCCATGTACCGCTCATATCGCCTAGGTCGGTGGGCATATGAAGCTCCACCAGGTTTTTGCGCATGCAGCGGTTCATGAGCAGTGGACGGCCCCTCGAGTCCAGATACAGGATGCCCACGGGAATCACGTTGATGGTTTCGATCGTCGAGAACGCGGTGATATCCTCCTGGCGGTTACGGACGTCCATCAAGAGCGCCGCGACGGAACGGAACAGGAAGAACGCTCCCTCTGCGATAAGGACAACGGCCCACACCGAGCCCATGGCAAAAACCACCGGCGGTGTCACGGCGCCAACAAGCAGCAGCTCGGCCAGCATGACAGGGCGACGATAGCGCACCATAAGGACCACGCCATAGGCAAAGATCGCGGCATTGAGCCACAACACTCCGCCCATTGCCCTGGCGCAAACGTCAAGCGGCGCCACCAGATACGAGCCAGACGACGCGAATAAGATGAGCGCCGAAATCATCAGGTGAAGCACAAGGCTCGTCTCGTAGGCGCAAATCACCTTACGGTTATAGGACGAGCGGCGCGATGCGATGAGCGGGACGTGGATCATCTGCAGACACGCAGCCAGGGCAAAGACAACATCGAGCGCAACGATTTGGGGAAGGATGAACGAAATCTGCATCGTCACTCACCCGCCTGCGGCATCAAGACGATCATGCGCAGCTGGCCGGGCTCGCCCTCAAGGCGATATGCCACGTTGCGCCCTTGCAAAGCGCTTTCGAGCTCTTGCGCAGCGGGTGTCTGCGAAAGATCCTCATCGTCGTTGGAGAAAAGCGTGGCACGCAACTCGACGCTGCACCGATCATGGTCGCCCAAGTGATACATAAGCGCCGGATGGTCGGTGGTGTAGGCAAAAAACGCAAAGTCATACACGCAGTCGTACAGGGCGCTTACCGTACTGGCGTGCATCGGGCGCCGTATGGCGATAATCGAGGCGCAATCGATATCGATGGTGCGCAGGTCGCTTGCGAGCTCATTGGCAATGAGTTGAATGCGGTCGCGATCAAAACCGCTCTCACCGTGCTGTGCCAACGTGAGCGACCCTTTGCGCTTGCAATAGGCGACGAGCATCTTGGCGCGCTGCAGCATGCGGTAACGCTCGTGCGAAGACGCCTCGTCGGTCAACGGTGGCAGCGAGCTCAGCAGGTCGTACATCCCTTCGAGCGCGCGGGCAAGTGCTTGGTCCACGTCTTGGACCAGCAAGGTCTCGGCCTCTTGATCTGCCAGATGCGTCTTAAGGTCGTAGTCGGCGGCGAGCAGCTCGTTTTGACGCTGCAGTTCCATGCGACGATGTGCCAGTTCACGGTTAAGCTCGTTGAGATCCGACACGTCTTGGGCAAGCAGGGCCGATCCGCCCAGCAGTGGAAAGGCACGGTACACCACATCGGGATCGGACGCCACAGCAAAGGCATGGGCGTGGCCGTGCTCCTGGGTCCGCAACTCCTCGCGCACGCCTACCGGCATTGGCTTTGACGCCGGCGTGGCATAGACCTCCTGCAGGTCGCGCGTTAGAACTTTGAGGTCGAGCGGCAAGGTGTCGAAGATGCCGGCGATGTCGTGATACGACGGAATGACACCGCAATCGAGACAGATTTCCATCGCCACCACGCACAGGACGCAATAGACGAGCGAAAAGTTGAGCCTCCATGCCCAGGGCACGCGCAACGCATACGAGACGGCAAAGAATGCGCCACCCAGCAGTACGAGCGCCGCCGTGCCCGAGAAACGCTGGATGCGAAAGGACGAGGACCGGCCCACCAAGATAAAAAAGGCCACGAAGTTAAAGGCCGTCCACACTAAGACGGCGAAATAGCCCCAGCCGTACGTGTAATCGTTGCTCCAGGTGTCGCTTGCACGGTCAAAGTGGAATACCTGCCGGTGGAAATCGTTGGTGAGCACAAAACCGATAAGTAGGATGGCCACGACCCACAGGATGCTGCGATAGCGACGGCCCGCACGGTGTTGTTCCAGCCCCGCAAGGCGCAGGCCGCACAGCTGGTAGAGCAGCGGAATGAGCGTCATGGGCACGTAGTACAGGTACCACAGCACGGTGGCATAGAACGGTGTGAACGACTTGTATTTGAGGATGACCTCAATCATCCAGAGGGCGCAGATGGTGGCGACGGCAACAAGGCGGCGGCGCAACACATAGTCCAAACAGCGTAGATAGACCGATACACCCCAGATCGAAAATATAATTGCGGCGACAAGCAACGGGAGAGAGCTCGAGTGGACGAGCGCATCCACGACCTCTTCGGACACCTCGCTATAGGCGGGCACGGCGTTGGAAAGCTTGGGGTCGGAGGCAAACAGCGCCGGCAAGACTGCCAAAAGCATGAGGAACAGCACGGTGATGGCGCCGGCGATAGCAAAGACGCGGTGACGGTACACCTGATGTGTTATACCAACAAGGAATCGCGGCATGGCGAAGAGCCTGCCGCCCCTGGGATCCGCCACGGGTGCGGATCGGGCGGCCGCGTGGCCGATATGTCGCTCGCGGGTACCCATAGTGCTTTTAGTGTACCGACAGGCGGGCCCAAAAAGCGGGCCACATGTCCCAAAATCCGCCGACGGCGAGGGACGTCGCCAGCGACTAGTCGTTTAAGAGCGTCCCCAATGACTACCAATGACGAGAGTGGATAATCTCCCACTTTGAGCCCACAAACAGGCTAAAAACGGGAGATTATCCACTCTCATTCTGCGGGCACTCATTTAAGTACGTCCCCAATGAGTGCTTTCACTTCTTTTAACAAAACGCCCGGCGGGCATTAACTGCTCGCCGGGCGTTTTGGTTAGGAAACTCTGAAGTTGAGTGTCTCGGCTTCCTTAGGACAGATCCTCACCATTCGTTTCAATGACATGCTTGTACCAGTGAAAGCTCTTCTTTTTGGAACGCTTGAGGGTGCCGTTGCCCGCATCATCGCGGTCGACATAGATAAAGCCGTAGCGCTTGGACATCTCGCCCGTGCCGGCAGACACCAGGTCGATCGGGCCCCAGGTGGTGTAGCCCAGCAGGTCAACGCCGTCCTCGGTCACCGCATCGCGCATCGCGGCGATATGCTGGCGCAGGTAGTCGATACGGTAGTCGTCGTTGATGGAGCCATCCTCCTCGACAACATCCTTGGCGCCCAGGCCGTTCTCGACCACAAACAGCGGCTTCTGATAACGGTCGTACAGGTCGTTGAGGGTGATGCGGAAGCCCAGCGGATCGATGGCCCAGCCCCACTGGCTCTCCTGCAGGTAGGGGTTCTTGGCGCCGGCGAAGGCGTTGCCCTGGGTGCGCTCGACATCGGGGTTATCGGCACCGGCGGAGCAACGGGTGCTGTAATAGCTAAAGCTGATGAAGTCGACGGTGTTGGCGGCCAGGATCTCGCGGTCCTCGTCCGTCATGCCCACATCGATGCCCAGACGCTCGAGCTTCTTGACGGCATAGGCCGGGTAGTAACCGCGGCTCTGAACGTCGACGAAGAAATAGTTGCTCTGGTTGTCAATCTGCGCCTGGCGCACATCGCCCGGACGGCAGCTGTAGGGGTAGTAGCTACCTGCGGCAAGCATGCAACCGATCTTGACCTCAGGGTCGATCTCGTGAGCGATCTTGGTTGCCCAAGCGCTGGCGACGAGCTCGTTGTGGGCGGCCAGGTACTCGACGGCCTCCTTGTTCTCGCCCTCCTCAAAGACCAGACCGGCACCCATAAACGGCAGGTGCAAGATCATATTGATCTCGTTGAAGGTAAGCCAGTACTTTACCAGGCCCTTGTAGCGGGTGAAGATCGTGGTCGCGAGGTTCTTGTAGAAGTCGATGAGCTTGCGGTTGCGCCAGCCGCCGTACTCCTTGATGAGGTGAATCGGGCAGTCGAAGTGCGTGATGGTCACGAGCGGCTCGATGCCGTGCGCCTGACACTCGCGGAACACGTCCTCGTAGAAGGCCAGGCCGGCCTCGTTGGGCTCAGTCTCGTCGCCGTTGGGGAAGATGCGGGTCCAGGCCAGGCTCATGCGGAAGGTCTTAAAGCCCATCTCGGCAAAGAGGGCGATGTCCTCCTTGTAGTGGTGATAGAAATCGATGCCGGTCTGCGCGGGGTAGTAATAGCCGTCCTCGAAGTCGAGCATCTTGCGCTGGCCGGAGACCACCGCATAGCGCTCGGGGCCGTGCGGGGCCACATCCACGTTGGCCAGGCCGCGGCCGTCCACGTCGTAGGCACCCTCGCACTGGTTGGCAGCCGTTGCGCCGCCCCACAGGAAGTCTTTACGGAAAGCCATGCATCAATCCTTTCACACGCTGTTTGTCGTGGCTTCAGTATCCCCGTAAGCAGCGCGCTACTCAACGGCAACGGCGCAGGTCGACACTTCTTTTCGCGCACAGGCGCCCCGCAGCCGCCCCCGTCTGACACTTTCTGATACCGCCGCCCCACACCACCACAAAGGGGACAGGCACCTTTGTGGTGGTTGGGGACGGTTTGTCTCGATCTGCAACAGGTAGGCAGCCAAAACCGGGCTTGGTGTTACAGATCGAGATTTTCGGGCAGCCCCCCGCAGTTTGTCTAAATCTGTAACAGGTAGAGACGATTTAGCCCGCTAGATGTTACAAATCGAGACGGAAGATGCTAGCCACAGGCGATGTCGAGGTTCTTGCCGACGAGGCCCACGTAGCCGCCCTCGGCCGCCTTGGGGCTGTCGGCGTGGCAGAGGACCCACTTGTCAGCCTTCCAGTAGCAGTAGCTGTCGCCGACCGCGGGCACGTCGGCTGCGGCCTCGGGGCGCGGACCATTGGTGCCGGCGGGCAACGCAACCATTACCTGGAAGCCGCCGTCGTCGACCATGCATGGCGTGTAGTGGAGCGTGGTGTTGAAGACTTCGACGACCGTACCCGCCGGCACGCGGAACGCCTTGACGCACGCGGTGTCGAGCTTGCCGTCCTCGATCTCCCAGCGATGCGCCACGAGCAGGATAAAGTCGCGAGCGCCCAGGTTAAACTCGCTGGCGCGGTGATACTCCAGGCAGTTGAGCTGCGTGTTGTGGCCGTTGCACCAGCCGAGCTGGAAGGGGCGGCCGCCAAACATGAGAAAGCCCAGTTTATCGGCACCCTTGACGCTCTCGAGCTCCGGCGCGCTTGCTACGTACTTGCTGCCTTCGGGGATGGGCGTGGCAGAGAGCGCCTCGAGCACGAGCGACGTGAGCTCGGACGGAACGTCATCCCAAACGTTGCCATAGGATTTGAACTCGGGATCGTTGACAGAATAGATGTGCATGTTCGCTCCTGTTCGTAAATGTGACTATACGAACATTCTAGAACAAACATGAGCGATTTTGAACGCTCGTCCCGACCACTCAACAAAAAGGCGCCCCCGCATAAGCGAAGGCGCCCAATGCGCGCGCTTTGGGCGATAAAGCCCTTACGCCTGCTGGTAGTGCAGGTGCTTCTCGTCGATATTGGCCAGGTCGCGGTCGAGATAACGGCGCGCGAGCCAGTTTGCCATGGGGAGGTTCTGGTCCAGATAGTTACCGCACTCCTCGGGAGCGGCGCCGGGGATATCGCCCTCAAAACCAGCAACAAACTCGAACAGCTCGCGCACGAGCGGCAAGATCTCCTCGCTCGTCAGCTCACCAAAGACAACCAGGTAAAAGCCCGTGCGGCAGCCCATGGGGCCAAAGTAGACAATGCGGCTCGACCACTCGGCATGATTGCGGAGGAACGTGGCACCCAGATGCTCGATGGTGTGGCACTCCGCCGTGTTCATAACTGGCTCCTTGTTGGGCGTGGTCAGGCGCAGGTCAAAGGTGGTGACGGCGGCGCCGGTCGCCGGATCGCGGTCGATGCGGCTCACATACACGCCGGGCTCGAGCAGCAGATGGTCAACGGAAAAACTCGCGATGCGCTCCATGGCAGATCCTCTCGGTAGTCAATTTGGGACGGGGCTCTTTTAGCTGGTTCGAATGGTCGCACCAATCATACCAGTCAAAAAAGCCCCACCCCAAATGAGCTGCCTAGGACGGGGATCAATGAGTTTTTTATCCCCGTCCCAGAAAAATCCTTGGGCGACGCGCAGCCGCCTAGGCAGTGTATGCAATTGTGGCGTCGACAGCATGGCGCCAGCCGGCGATCTTTTTGGCGCGCTCGTCGACGGACATGGTGGGCTCCACGATGCCGCGGGCGCCGTAGACGTCGACGACGTCGCGCGTGTACATGCCCAGCGCAATGCCGCAGGCCCAGGCCGCGCCCAGACCGCTCATCTCGTCGTTGCTCGCAATGCGGATGGGCGAGCCGACCAGGTCGCTCTCAAACTGCATCAGGTACGCGTCGCGCGTGGGACCGCCGTCAACACGAAGCTCGGCCAGTGCCGCGCCCGAATCCTCGACCATCGCATCGATGACGTCGAAGATCTGATAGGCGATCGACTCATCGGCGGCCTTCACGAACTCCGCGCGGCCCGTGGTGCGTGTCATGCCAAAGACGCAGCCCTCGGCGTCGCTCGCCCAGTGCGGCGCGCCCAGGCCAGTGAACGCCGGCACAAAGTAGACGCGGCTCGCCGGGTTGGCGGCATAGCACAGGTCGGTGACTTCCTCGGGATTGTTGATGAGCTCCAGGTCGTCGCGCAGCCACGTCTTGACGGCGCCGGCGTAGCTCACGTTGCCCTCGAGCACATACTCGGTCACACCGTCCATACGCCACGCAAGCGAGCTCGAAAGCCCGTGCGAGCTGGCAACGAACTCGTCGCCAACGTTCATCATGACCGAGCTGCCGGTGCCATAGGTCGCCTTGGCCATGCCGCGGCTGTGGCAGCCCTGGGCAAACAAGGCGGCATGGCTGTCGCCGAGTACGCCGTGAATGGGCACGGGCGCCGGCAAAAAGCCGCCCAGGTCCGTCATGCCGAACAGGCCATCGGAATCGGTCACCTGCGGCAGGCAGGCTGCATCGACGCCAAAGGCCTCACACACCGGCTCGCTCCAGCAGCCACGGCGCAGGTCGAAGAGCTGCGTGCGGCTGGCATTGGACCAGTCGCAGCGGAACTCCGCGCCGCCCGTGAGCGTCCAGACCACCCAGGCATCGATGGTGCCCAGACACAGCTCGCCTGCCGCCGCGGCCTCGGCAGCCGTGGGAACGTTCGCGAGAATCCAAGCCATCTTGCCCGCCGGATAGTAGGGCGAGAGTACCAGACCCGTCGTGTCGCGCACCAGCTCGGCTACACCCTCGCGCGCGGCCAGCTCGTCGCACAGCTCGCGGGCGCGGGCGCACTGCCACACCACGGCGTCGCACAGCGGCTCGCCCGTCGTGCGCCTCCAGGCAACGGTAGTCTCGCGCTGGTTGGAGATGCCGATGCCGGCGACGTCGGCCGGATCGACCCCGGTCTCCTCCACCACGGCGCGCGCCACGGCCAGCACGTTGGCGGCGATCTCGGCTGGATCATGGCTCACCCAGCCGGCCTCGTTGACAATCTGGCGATGCGAGCGATCGGCACGATGAATCAAATGGCCGCCCTCGTCCACCAGCAGCGCCTTGGTGCCCTGCGTGGATTGATCGATTCCGATGATGTAGCGGCCCATGGCCACCCCTTTCAAAACGAATGTGACAAAGGGACTGTCCCTTTGTCACATTCCAGTTACTCTGCGGGCAGGAACTCGGCGACCGTCTTGGCGATTCCCTCGCCGGTGAGCCCGTAGTGCGCAAAGACCTCGGGGCTCGTGCCGGTGATGACCGGCGCATCGGGCAGGGAGAGGCACTTGACCGGACGCGGGCAATGCTCGCCCACGACCTGCGCGACCATGGAACCCAGGCCGCCGAAGGGGCTGTGCTCCTCGACCGTCACGACGGCACGCGTGGTACCGGCGGCCTCGATCACGGCCTCGGCGTCGAGTGGCTTGACGCAGTACATGTCGAGCACTGTTGCCGAGATTCCCTGCTCGGCCAGCAAATCGGCGGCGTCCACGGCATGGCGGACCATCTCACCGGTGGCGACAAGCGTCACATCGGTGCCGCGACGCACCCAGGTGGCGCGATCCATCTGGAACGGGCACTCGCCCTCGGCGTACACGTCCTCGACCGGGTTGCGCCCCACGCGGATGTAGGCCGGCTTGTTGTCGGCTACCAGGGCGCGCACAAGCTCGGCGGTCTGGAAGCGGTCGCTCGGCAGATACACGCGCATGTTGGGAATCGCGCTCATGGCGGCGATATCCTGCGCGGAGTGGTGGCTCATACCCAGGGCGCCATAGGACACGCCGCCCGAGATGCCGATGAGCTTGACGTTGGTGTTGGAGTACGAGACGTCGACCTTGCACTGCTCATACGAACGCGTGGTCACAAAGGACGCCGGCGAGGCGGCCCAGGCCTTCTTGCCGCACGAGGCCATGCCGGCGGCGATGCTCACCAGGTCCTGCTCGGCAATGCCGACCTCAATGGACTGCTGGGGATACTGATCGAAGAACGGCGTGAGCGATGCGGAGCCGCGGGAGTCGGAGCACAGGACGACGATGTCTTTGTCAGTTGCGGCGGCCTCGAGCAGCGTGTCGCAGATAACCTTGCGGTTGGCGATCTTGTTAGCCATTGATAGCCTCCTTATGGGCAGCGAAATCGGCGATGATCTGGGCATATTCCTCATCGTTGGGCAGATGATGATGCCAGGAGGCCTTGTCCTCCATAACCGGCGAGCCGTAGCCCTTCACCGTGTTGAGGATGATGACCGTGGGCTTACCCTTGGTCTCGGCGGCCAGCGTCAGCGCGGCGTCGATGGCCTGGACGTCGTTGCCCGGAATGGAGAGCACGTTCCAGCCGAAGGCGGCCCAGCGCTCCTCCTGCGAGTCCTGCTTCATAACGTCCTCGGTGCTGCCGCTGATCTGCAGGCGGTTGCGGTCCACGAGCGCGCACAGGTTATCGAGCTGGTAGTTGCCGCCGCTCATAGCGCCCTCCCAGACCGAGCCCTCGGCAAGCTCGCCGTCGCCCATGATGGTGCAGACGCGGTAGTCGCGGCCGTCCATCTTGCCGGCAAGCGCCATGCCCACGGCCACGGGCAGACCGTGACCCAGCGAGCCCGAGTTCATCTCGATGCCCTTGAGCTTGTTGTTGGGGTGACCGATGTAGGGGCTGCCGAACTTGGAGAAGCGGGCCTTGACGTCATCGAGGTCCAGATAGCCCTCGTGGCAGAGCACCGCGTAGTAGGCCTCCATGGCATGACCCTTAGAGAGCACGAAGCGATCGCGGTTGGGATCGTCGACGGTCTCGGGCGAAATGTTGAGATGGTTGGCGTAGAGGGTCATGAGGGCGTCGATCACCGACATGTCGCCGCCGATGTGGCCGCCGGCGCCAGCCATGATGATATCGACGCAATCGCGGCGAAGGTCCCAACGCAGGGACTCAAGCTCTTCGATAGTTGCCATTTCTACTCTCCTCGCAGGTAGGCTTTGACGTCTTCTTCAATCGGGTCGTATAAGTCGGGGGCAATGCCGATGTACTTGCACGCCTCGTAGAGCACCGGCACGACGTTGGCGTGAATGGCGACGCAGTGGTGGATGTAGGGACCCTCGACGATCTTGGCCTCGAGGCGCTTGAGGTTGTCGACCTCGACCCACAGGTAGGTGCCCATGCCGGCCGGGCCGTCGATGCCGCGGGCATTGCCCAGCAGCAGCGAGTACTCGCCGTTGTCGCCGTCAAAACGGGCAAGGGTGAGGTCGCCGTGCTTGGCCTCGGCCGTCAGCGCGCCGGGGTGATCGAACGCCAGCGGGTAGGTGAGCTTGGGCTTGACGGCCGCACAGCTGCAGGGCCAGGGGCCACAGTGCTGCAGCAGCTCGCCGTTCTCGTTGTCGGGATGACGCACGGTCCAGTCGGCGAACATGCCGCGGTGACGGCCCAGATCGGCAGCCTCGACCATCAGCGCGGTGATGGCGCCGTGGATATCGGTCTCGCACACGACGGGGATACCCATCTCGTTAAGGATGGCGTTGGCGGCGCAGGGCATAATGCCCAACTCGTCCTGCAGGGCGTTCCAGCACTGGATGGCACCGGCGTTGCAACCGTACTTCTCGACCAAGCGCTTCATGGCGATGGCAAGACCGGCCACAGCGGGGACCTTATCCTCGGGGATGCAGATCTCAAAGCTGTCGGCAATGTGGGCGAGCATGGCTGCCATGGCCTGCTCGTCGGCCTGGGCGTCGCGCACGGCCTGGACAAGCTCGGTCATGGGGATGGGCGAAAGCTGGATGTTGAACTTCTCGAGCAGCTCGCCCTCGTTGCACATGGTCGACCAGAAGTCGAACGGACGGGTGGCCATCTGCAGAATACGGGTGTGCTTGAAGGTCTTGACCACGTTGCACACGGCCAAAAAGTCCCAGACGCCGCGCTCGAACTCGGGATCGGTCAGGCGGCAGTTGGTCATGTAGGTGAAGGGCACCTGGAAGCGGCGCAGGACCTTGCCGGTGGCGAACAGGCCGCACTGGCTATCGCGCAGGCGGGTGCCGTCGGGCTCGGGGCGCTCGTCGCGCGGACCCCACAGCAGCACGGGCAGACCGAGCTCGCGGGCAAGGCGGGCGCAAACGTACTCGGTACCAAAGTTGGCGTGGCACAGCATGATGCCATCGACGCCCTCGGCGCGGAACTTCTCGACGATAGGCGCGATATGGCTGTCGTCGAACAGCAGGCCCTCGTCGTTGATGTCGTCGATATCCACGATGTCGACGCCGATCTCGCGCAGGCGATCAGCCGTAAGGCCGCGATACTTGATCGCGTCCGGCGCGCTAAAGATGCTGCGGCGCGTGGGCACGAAACCGAGCTTGATCTTATCCATGTACGTCCTCCCCTAATCACATGTTCAGTAAACAGACGCATGTTTCGTTTTGTTCTGTTTACTAAATGTTTTACTCTTTTGTTTAGTAGTTTAGCGCGAAAGTCCCGTAAACGGTAGAGAAATCAGCCTAAACGGTATGTAAACAATCTGAACATACAAGGGCAACAAAAAGAGGGCCCCGTAGGACCCTCTCTCTTGGTAGCGTCATATATGGTTGCCTTTGGCGGACTTTTCCGCTCTGAGGTCTGGCGCCGTTCTGCCTAGATTTCGCGCACGCTCTGGCGCTCGACAAAATAGGTCGATACGGCCGTTTTGCAGGTATAGCTCTTGGGATTGCGGATGTTGCCCACCAGGCGGCGCACCGCGATCTCGCCCACCTCGTGCTTGGGAACGTGCACCGTGGTGAGCGGCGGGTTGGAGAAGGCACCCAGAGATAGGTCGTCAAAGCCGATGATCGAGACATCGTCGGGCACACGTATGCCGTGCTCGTTGAGCGCGCGCATGGCACCCACGGCGAGCACGTCGTTCTCGGCAAAGAAAGCCGTCGGCAGGTCGTCGTGCGAGACGCTGTCGAGCCACACGCCCATGTCGCGATAGGCACCCTCGAGCGTGGTGCCCAACGTGACACGCCATGCCGGATTGGCCTCGAGGCCCGCGTCCTCAAGCGCTTGGCGATAGCCGCGCTCGCGATCCTTAAAGTTGCGAATACGAAGGTTGCCCGCCAGATAGCCGATCTGCTTGTGGCCTTTCTCGATAAGGTAGTCCACGGCGCGCAGCACCGAATCGGTGTTGGCAATGACCACGGCGTCGAAATACTGGCGATCGCTCCAGCCATCGAGCACAATCAGGTGGGCGGCGGCGTTAGCGAACAGGGCGTAGTCCTCCTCGCCCAACTCCGTACCCATTAGCACAATGGCGGCGGACGGATCGGCGATCAGGCCCTCGACCTGCGGGCGCACGGCGTCCAGGTCGCTAAAGTCGAGCGAGACAAAGCTCGTGCTCATGCCGTGGCGACGCGCCTGACGCTCCACGCCCTCAATAACCGCGGGATGGAAGGTGCTCTCGTCCAGGATGGCACCCGTCTTGCGCGCAAGCACGAACTGGATACTCTCGAGCTGCGTCGACTGCTGGTATCCGAGCGATTGTGCGCACTCCAGGATGACCTTGGCGGTCTCCTCGCTCACGCTGCGCTTGCGGTTGAGCGCGTTGGACACGGTCGCAGGCGAAAAACCGGTGATGCGGCTGATCTCGCGAACACTTGCTTTAGCCATTGTTCCCCCTAGTAACGGTCGCGGTCGAGCATCGTGGCCTGACCGCCCCGTGACTCGATAACTAAACGACCGCAAATTCAATCTAAACAGAATAGTAAATGTTTAATAGCTAGTTTAGCCTGTTGTCAAGCAAAGTGGTGCGACTATTCCCCCAACGGGCACATTTACTCGGTAGCTAAAAAAGCCCCGTCCCAAATTGACTACATGGGGCGGGGCGTGAAAAACATTTAGCCCAGGACGCGGGCCATACGCGCCTTGAACTCGGACAGAAAGCGCGGGGCGTCGACGGTCAGCGCCACGAGTGCGCTCTTGTCGGGATCGGCCACACGGCGCTCATCGCAGATGGTGCGGCCGCGATACTCGCCAAGCAGGTCGATGCGCAAGTTACAGCCGAGCGCGCCCACGAGCGTGGGGTCAATCGCCACGGCGACGGCAAGCGGATCGTGCAGCGCGCAGCCACCCAGGTAGGAGGCGTTCATCTCGTACGAGCCAATGTAGTGCTCCACCATGCTCGCAAACGCGCAACCGGCCATGGTGCCCGAGCCCGTCCAGCCGGCAATGTCGCGACGCGTGAGCACCACGCGATGCGTCACATCCAGCCCCACCATAGTGAGCTTGCGGCCCGAACGCAGCACGGCATCGGCCGCCTCGGGATCACTTGCCATGTTGGCCTCGGCGCCCGCGCTCACGTTTCCGGGCACGGTGAGCGCACCGCCCATCACGACCACGCGACCGATAGACATCATCGCCGCCGCATCGCGCTCCAAGGCAAGTGCCAGGTTGGAGAGCGGGCCGGTCGCAACGTAGACCAGATTGGGACCATAGGTGCGCGCAGCATCAATCAGGTAATCGACCGCCGCGTTACCGTCGGCCGACGTCGCCCCCACCGGCTCGTACGGCGACGCGGGCACGCTCGCCCCGCCAATGCCGTTCTTGCCGTGAATGAGCGTGGTGGACGCCGGCGGTGTATAGGGCTCAGTCGCCTTAATGGGACGATCGGCGCCCAGGTACACCGGCACCTCGGGACGACCCAACAGGTCGAGCACCGCCAGGCAGTTGTGCGCCGATTGCTCGACGCGCACGTTGCCAAAGCACGTGGTGATGCCCACGAGCTCCACCTCGGGGCTCGCGATGGCATAGGCCAGCGCCATCGCATCGTCCACACCCATATCCAGATCAAGGATCAGCTTCTTGGTTGCCATTGTTCTACTCCGCTTCTCCGTCTTTATCGTTTAACCAAACCAATGTTCAACTTCGGCGCGCGTGGGAATCGATTGCTGAGCGCCCAGACGCGACACCGTCACCGCCGAGGCGCGAGCACCCGCGGCCATGCACTCAAAGAGCGGCAGACCCTCCAGACGAGCTGCAGCAAGCGCACCAATAAACGTATCGCCCGCGGCCGTCGTATCGACCACCGCGCTCGAAAGCGCCGGCATGCGCAGCGGCTCACCGCCATCGCCGAGCGTAACCGAGCCGGCGCCGCCCAGCGTGATGACCGCGGCGCCGGCGCCCTTGTCGAGCAGCGCATTGAGCGCGGCGACGCAACTCGCATCATCTGTGGGCAGAATGCCCGTCAGCATCTGGCACTCGGTCTCGTTGGGGCAGACCAAGTCGACCGCAGGCCACGCTCCTGCCGGCAAATCGCAGGCGGGCGCAGGGTTAAAGACCGTATAGAACCCCAGCTCGTGAGCGCAAGCAAGCGCCTCGGCCGTCGCTGCAAGGTCACATTCGCCCTGGGCGATAAAGACGCTTCCGGCAGCCGGGGCAAACTCGCTGGCATCGCCGTCGAGCTCGTCGGCCACCAAGCGCCTCAGTGCGCGGGCAACGTCCTCGCCCGCAAGCGCATGGTTGGCGCCCGGCGACAGCACGATGCGGTTGTCGCTCTCGCAGCGAATGATAGTCGCGGTACCGGTCTCCACGTCATCGCGACGCGCCACAAACTCAACGCCCACGCCGGCATCCTGGAGCCCTGCCACAAGCGCATCGCCAAAGGTATCGCGCCCAACAGCGCCAATCATGCACGTGCGCGCACCCATGCGCGCAGCAGCGACGGCCTGGTTAGCGCCCTTGCCACCGGCGTTGGTGATAAAACCGCTGCCACCGACTGTCTCGCCCGCACGCGGCATGCGCTCGCACGCCACCGAAAGGTCCATGTTCATGCTGCCGAACACCGCAACGATGCTGTGATCCGCCATGGAAACCTCCTCGTCTTCAGGCTTTGCGCCCACCGTCGACCAACGATTGTGCACTCTCGCACCCCCTATAACTTTAGTCCACTTTGATGTGGACGCGCGCTTGAGCTTACGCCAGCAGCAAGCATTCACAGGGGCAGGCAGCTACAATGAATACGTGCTGATTATTCTCGTCATTGGATGATGTTTTATGGAACAATTCTCGCAATCGGGCTCGCGCGGTCGACGCCGCACGGGCAACGAGCCGGCGCCGCACGAACGCGTGAAGGGCGAACGCCGTGCCAACGAGCCGCGACGCACCGCGAGCCCCCATCGCGCTTCTGCCAACAACGCGGGCCGCGCCAACACACCCGCCGCGGAGCAGACGCCTGCTCGCCCCAAGTCCCGCTACATCCCTGCCCTTGACGGCCTGCGCACGCTTGCCGTCGTCGCGGTGGTGCTCTATCACCTCAACCTCACGTGGGCTCAGGGCGGCCTGCTTGGCGTCACGATCTTCTTTGTGCTTTCGGGCTATCTGATCACGCGCTTGCTGCTCAACGAAGTCGCTAAGACCGGTCGCATCGACCTTAAGAGCTTCTGGATTCGCCGCATCCGTCGCCTGGTCCCCGCCGTGGTAACGGTAGTGTTCGTGACCTGCGCGCTGTGCACCATCTTTAACCACGTGATGCTCACCAAGATGCGTCCCGACATTCTGCCGTCGCTGCTGTTCTTTAACAACTGGTGGCAGATTATGCAGGACGTCTCGTACTTCAACGCCCTGGGCGACCCCTCGCCGCTTACGCACTTTTGGTCGCTCGCCATCGAGGAACAGTTCTACCTGGTTTGGCCACCGCTGCTGCTCGCTATGGTATCCATGCACATGAGCAAGCCCAACACGCGCCGCATGGTTCTGGGCCTGGCTGCTGTCTCCGCCATCGCCATGATGGTGCTCTATAACCCTGCCGCCGACCCCAGCCGCGTGTACTACGGCACCGACACCCGCGTCTTCTCGCTGCTGCTGGGCGCCTGGATGGCCTTTATCCCCGATCGCGACCTGGCGCCGGTGTGTCTCGCTCATCGTTTGGGGCTCAATCGCCTGGCTGGCGCCGCCAAGCACGGCAAGAACGCCGAGGGCAAGCCTGGCGAGAAGGCCGACAACGCAGCCGAGACCGTCCCGGCACAGCCGAGCGCCCTCGTGCGCTTTTGGTCCTCGCCCGCATCCATCGATGTGTTGGGCGTCGTGGGTCTGGTTGGCCTTGCCGCCATGGTCGCGCTCACCAACGGCTACACCGCGTTCCAGTATCGCGGCGGCACGCTGCTATGCTCCATCCTCACGCTCATGGTCATCGCGGCCTGCGTGCAGCCCCAGGGAATGGTTGCCCGCGCACTGTCCGCCGAGCCGCTCGTGTGGGTTGGCAAGCGCTCGTACAGCATCTACCTGTGGCACTATCCGCTACTGTTGCTCATGAACCCGGTCGCCAACATCAACGATACGCCGTGGTGGCAGTACATTTTGCAGGTGTTGTTGGTGGTCGCCGCAGCCGAATGTTCATATCGCTTTATCGAGACGCCGTTTAGAAAGGGCGCCTTTGGGCGCACCGTATCCGAGTTTCGCGACGGCGCCACCACGCCCGCCAACTGGGTACGCGCGCACGTCCCTGTCTGCGCAGCCTGCGCTGTCGTGTTGGTCGTTGCACTGGGCGGCCTGATCTTTGTGCCGGAGACCTCCGCACTGAGCGGTGAGGGCGCCGAAGTCCTCAACAAGGAAGCCAAAAACACCGCGCCCACCGACCAGCAGGCGGCCGACGACACCGACAAGGACAACGACGGCTTCCCCGACGGATCCTACGACCTGCTGATGATCGGTGACTCCGTGTCGCTGCGCGCCGTCGATTCCTTCGACGGCGTGTTCCCCCACAGTCACATCGATGCCGAAAAGGGCCGCCAGTTCGATGCGGGCCGCGCGGCATTTGAGGGCTATCTCCAACAGAACCTTGCCGGCAAGATCGTGGTCTTTGCACTGGGCACCAACGGCTTGGTAACCGACGACCAGATCGACGCCATCATGGCCGATGCGGGAGATAAGCGTATTGTGGTGTTTGTGAACACGCGCAGCCCGCAGCCGTGGGTTGGCTCTACCAACCAGGCCATCGCCAACGCCGCTACGCGCTACAAGAACGTGCGCGTTATCGACTGGTACGGATACAGCGCCAACCGCAACGACCTGTTCGATGGCGATGGCACGCATCTATCGACCACTGGCGTAACTGAGTACCTCAACTTGATCCACGATGCAGTCAAGAAGGACCTGCCCGTGCATCCCGAGGATCACGTCAACGATCCGCAACCGGCAGCCGTCAAGTCTGCCACCGACGCACTCGTCAATGCGCTCGCTCTCAAGCCGCACAAACTGGGCACCGACAAGTAGCCTGCAGCAAACAACCCAAAATCACTCTTTTCGAGCCGGCTCCAAGAGGTCGTGGACAAAAAGGGGCAAATATGAGTACTGTTACCATTTTAGTAGCAGGCAAAACCACCCAAAATGGCGCCCAAGCGGTAGCGCGCGACCCTTCCAGTTGACCAGAATGGCCGGCTTAAGACTTGGAGCTTCGCTTTTAATGAACAGATTTTTAGATATGTTCATTATTTTCTTGGTCGTAAATACTATCATCCAGGCAACAGTACTCATATTTGGCATTTTTTGTCCACACGCATATTACTAACCCCCTATAACAGGCAAAATACAGTCCGCAACCCATGGCAGCGGCCTGTTTGGAGTCCAAAGGAGGCGCTAAGCGCTGTAACCCATCGCCTGCAGAACAAACATAACGACCGTGAGCACCGTAATCACACCGATAGTCGCCCAAGTGAGCACATTCCACACGCGGCCGTTGCGGTTAGTGCCCATAATGTGACGGTCAGCGGCAATAACCACCTGGAACACCAGAACCACGGGCAGCAGCACGCCATTGATGACCTGCGAGGTCATCATAATCTGGAACAGATCGACGCCGGGCATAAGCACCAGCACGGCAGAGATGCCGATGATGGCCGTAATGATGCCGCGATAGACCGGGGCCTCGTCCCAGCTGCGATCGGCACCGCGCTCCCAGCCAAATGCCTCGCAGATAGCGCTCGACGTAACGCCCGGCAGCACGCAGGCAGCCAAGAAACTCGCCGCGACCAGGCCCGAGGCAAACAGTACCGTAGACCACTGACCCGCAATAGGCTCCAGCGCGCGGGCAGCATCGGCAGCATCGCTAATCTGAATACCCGCCGGGAACAGCACCGTACCGGTCGTAATGATAATAAAGCCGGCAATGACATCAGCGGCAAGCGAGCCGCTCACGGTATCGATGCGCTGCAGCACGATATCGTCCTCGCCCGCGTTCTTATCGACCACGTTGTTCTGCGCCAAGAAGATCATCCACGGTGCGATGGTGGTACCGATTGTTGCGACCACGAGCGACACGTAGCTGGGATCGTTCTGAATATTGGGGACGACCAAGTCGACCGCGACCTCGCCCCAGTTGGGGCCGGCCATAAACGCGGCGACGATGTAGGTCACGAACACGCAGCTTACCAGCAGCAAAATCTTCTCGATGCGCTGAAAACTGCCCGACATGGTAAGCATCCACACCAGCAGCGCCACGAGCGGCACCGAGATGCTCGCCGGAACGCCAAACAGAGCAAGGCCACTCGCGATACCCGCGAACTCCGAGATGGTCACCGCCGTGTTGGCAATCAACAGCGCCGCCATGGCCAGCACGCTCCTGCGCACGCCAAAGCGCTCACGGATGAGCGAGGCCAGGCCCTTACCCGTGACGCATCCGCAGCGCGCCGCGGTCTCCTGCGTCACGATAAGCAGCACAGTCATGACGGGAAGCATCCAGAGCATCTTGTAGCCATAGCTGGCGCCCGCGCTGGAATACGTTGCAATGCCGCCGGCGTCATTGCCCGAAAGCGCCGCCAGCAGACCGGGACCCATAGCGCCAAAGATGGCCGCGATGGTCAACTTTTGCTTGGTGCCCGACTTTTGCTTGGTATTTTGCACGCGACCACCTAACCCATGACCGACATGGTGAGCAGCACCGCAGCGGCGCAGTACGCTACGCACGAGATCATGACGGCAATAACGTTCATGGCGGTGCCCGACGTGTTGAGGTCATGCTCGTCACGCCAGAACAGCACCATCAGGTAAATCACGGCGCTCATGTTGCCAACCAGGCAAATGATGGCAGCGATATTAAAGCACCCGGTAAAGAGTTGCTCCTCAAACATGGGCGCATCGGGGAACGCAGCGGTGCGCACCAGCTGGGCGCACAGGTAGGTCACGAGTGACAGAATCAGGCCCATGCCCGTGCTCTGGAAGAAGAACCCCAGATACGGCTTGGGCTCGTCGTCGTGACCGTCATACTCCAAGAAGTAGTTCTTGACGAACGACACCATGCGCGAGGCAGCAAGCAGCACGAGCGGCATGGCGCACATGGGGAACACCACCAGATGCGCGGAGCCGAGCGCCGTCCCCAGCACCGTTGCCATGATGCACGAGGCAATGCCCCACACGACAACCCAGTACTGGCGATGCACAAACCAGCTGAGCACGTTCGTCGAGTCGTCCGACGCGCTATCGCCCGAGCCGACACCGGCGATCTGCAGGTCCTCCTGATGCTCCTCGGCGATAACGTCCATGGCGTCGTCGAAGGTCACGATGCCCAGGATATGACGGTTCTCGTCGCAGACAGGGATGGCAACCAGGTCGTACTTGGTCATCTCGTCCGTCACGTCTTCCTGGTCCTCGTCGGGCGACACGTAGACCAGGTCGCGATAGGCGAGCTGGCCCAGCGTGGCATCGCGGTCGGCAACGATCAACGTGCGCAGCGAGAGCACGCCGGTGAGCATGCCGCTCGGATCCTCGGTATAGACGTAATAGACACTCTCGAAGTCCTCATCGAGTTTGCGAATCGCCTCGATGGCATCGCCGACCGTCGCCGTGGCGGGCAGCGAGACAAACTCCGAGGTCATGATGCGGCCGGCGGTGTTGTCCTCATAGCCCAGCAGGTTACGAATCGCCTTCTCCTCCTTGACGCCCATCAGGCGCAGGAGCTTCTCGGCCTTCTCGTAATCGAGCTCGTCGATCAGGTCGGCGGCGTCGTCCGGGTCCATCATGGCCAGCATCGACGATGCGTCCGTGTCGGACAGGCCCTCGAGCATCTCGGTCATAAGCTCGTCGTCATCGAACTCCGAGATGGCCTCGGCGGCCTGGGCAGTATCGAGCTGTGCAAACACCTGCGCACGCAGGCGCGGGTCGAGCTGCTCGATAATGTCGGCGATGTCGGCAGGGTGCAGCTCGCCGAGCGTCTTATGCGACACCGAGAGTTGAATGTTCTTGGTCGAGCGATCGAGCAGGTCCATGTAGGACCAAGCGATGATGTCCTCACTGAGCGGCTTGCCCAGGTGCTTCATAAAGCCTTCGACGATATGCTCGAGTGCGGGGCTGATCGCGCGTAGCAGACCGCGGGCGCCCACTTCGGCGCCCAGCAGGCGCAGCTGATTTTCGCCCGACATGGAAAACTTGATGTCGTTTACGCGCACGACTTTCATGCCCTGCGTGTCGACAATCTGCTTGTTGAGCACGTCGCGGGCAAGCAAGAGTTCGGTCGGCTGCAGGTACGAAAAACGGATTTCGGTGGCCGACGTCTTAAGGTGTACACCCGTCTCGTCGATACGGTCGACCCATTTGCGCCAGCTGATCATAAACGGCGTCTTGCCGGGACCGCGGAACGCGAGCGACGTCACGTGCGGAAAAACTTCGCCGGTAGCAATACCAAAATCGTTCACCACGCCGAGCTTTTCTCCATCGACGTCCAAGACCGGCAATTTGAGCATCTCACTCAGATAATTCAATGGTGCTCCCCATCATTATTCCTCCGAACGCGGCCGCATGTGCGACGTCCGGGGGCTTCTGGATATGTATACGCATGCGCGGGCGGCACGCCGCTCGACGCTTACACCCCGTGCATGCGCAAAAAGCACCTGCATGGGGTCATCGACTGTATGGTCGAGGTTTGGATTTCACCTGTAACCTTTCTCTTGACCCTCATTAACCGCAGTAACTATAGCATCAGCATCGCCCTGCGGCATCGAATTTATGCGCTGCACATTGCAGGCATACCAAACGCTGACGCATCCGTGACATAGTCATTGGGGACGTTCCTAAATGACTACCCAATGACTACTCTGTGGTGTCGTCGTCCTCGGCAAGTTGGGGGAACACGGCGTCCTTGGGCATGGTGACCTTCGTCAGCGAGGTGAGCTTTTTGCTCAGCGACGTGTCCGTCTTGACCAGGTCGCTGAGCGTCACGATCTTGTAGCCGTCGGCAATGAGGCCGTCGATAATCTGCGGCAGCGCCTCGAGTGTCTGCTCGGCGCATTCGTCTCTATCGGTGAGCAGCACGATATTGCCCGGCGTCACCGAATCGAGCACCGTCGAGACCTGTTCGTCGGCACCGTTTAGCAGCCAGTCGCCCGAGTCGATATTCCACGAGACCACGGCGGAGACCAGGTCCATCGCATCAATCCAGTTTTGCTCGTCAAAGGCAGCGTAGGGAGCACGCAGCAGCATCGTCTTCACGCCGGTCGCCGACTTAATCGCATCGGTGCCTTTCGTGATCTGTTCGCGCACCGCCTCACGGTCCTGACCCTTGAGCGAATCGTCGCTGTAGCTGTTGGATCCGATCTCGCACCCGGCGTCGACAATCGCCTTGGCCGTGGCAGGCGAGGCCTCGGCCGCATCGCCCGAAAGGAAGAACGTCGCGGTGACGCCCTTTTCCTTGAGCACCTGCAAGATCTGTTTGGTGGCGCCGCTCGGACCCTCGTCAAACGTCAGCGCCACGTACTTTTTGTTGCCCTTGGGCGCCACGCTGGCGCACGCAACGACGCAATCGGTGGCGGGCACAACCTCGCCGCGGTCCTGCGTCTTGCCCGACTGCTCACCAACCCACACCTCGGAGCGGCCCTGGACACCCCACGTCTGCACATACTCTATGGCGCCCGTGCCCTCGACCTTGAGCTTGGGCTCGATAACCGTAGCCTGAATCTCGTGCTTCTCGTAGGTGTTACGGCCATCCTTGACCGTCACCTTCTCGCCGCCCTCAAGTTCGCGGCTATCCCATTTGCCCTGCTTCACGCGCTTGCCGTCGACCTTCACCGACAGCTTTTCGCCCCCATGGCGCTTGAGCACGCTGTCATCGACGGCCAGTAGGTCGCCTGCGTCGTAGGTGTCAGTCAACTCCTGGTCGTCTATGAGATTCTGCAGCGTAGAGCCCACGCGCACCGCGGTCTTCTGGCCGTTGAGTTCCACGTCCACGCTGCGGTTGACGTAGCCCACGACGGCAGCGATAAACAGCACGAGTGCGCAACCCACGGCGATGAGCGCATAGGGCAGGCGAGACGAACGACGGGGCGTACGGCTGTTGCCGATGCGCGCGCTGCGATCGCTAAAGCCGCGGCTATGGTTGAGGTACATCGCGCCGGGCTTACGGTGACGCTTGCGCTGACCGCTGGGCAGCTGCCCCAGATCGCGGCGCGCCGTCGGACGCGTACCCGAACGCCCGTTTAAGTTGGATCCGTTTTGGCGCATATGCCCTCCCCCATAAACACAGCAAGCCGGAGCAACAGGTCTCCGGCTTGCCTCCCATCATTTGGTACGTCGCTATTTTGTAGCTTTTGACGAGCCTCCGCTCGCCTTTTGGTATTCGTCCTTAAAGGCCTTGAACATGCCGCGCGTCTTGCCGAGCTGCTTGCCCAGTGCGCGGCTGCCCTTGTCCACGGCAACCGATCCCTTATCGTCGAGTACCTTGGCGCCCTTTTTGACCTTATCGCCCACCACGACGCTGGCCTCGGCGGCCTTGGCAGCCGCACCGCCCGAATACCCGAGCGACTTGACCTCGTCCGAGACGACCATCGCGCCGTTCTCGTAGCCGCGCAGCATCGTCGGTGGCACCTGCGTGTCGCCCACCAGCACGCTCGAAGCGGCACCGGCGGTCACATAGAATGCCTGCACGACACCCGAGCGTGGCTTGAACTCAACGTCCGAGCAGTAGCCCACGACATCGCCCGATTCCGTGCGCACGTCCATGCCAACCCAGATGATGCAATCGTCCAGGTTGATGTCGAGGCGCTTGGCGGCGGCAGCATCGTACGTGTCCTTGACGTCATCGACCGCAATGGCACCCTCGTAGACACCAATGGCGTCGAGCGCTACGAATCGGTCGGGGCGCTCGATCATGCCCGCGATATCGGACTGGCGGACCATAAAGCCGACCACGCGCGTACCGCCCGGGGTAAAGACCGGAAAGTGAATCTTTCCGAGCTTTTTAGGGCTGCGCGGCGTGCCGTCCTTTTTGGTGCGCTTGTCCTCGGTAGGCTTGCGATAAATCTTGGCGCCGACAAAATCCCCGGCGCGCATTATGCCTCGGTCGAGGGCTCCGCAGCCTCGGTATCAGCCTCGACGGCGTTCTCGACCACGACGTCGGCGGCAGGCGTCACGTTGCCACCCGAAATGGCGTCGTTGAGCTGCTCACGCAGCTGGTCCATGCGCTCGCGGGCCAGGTCGACCTTGGCGCGCAGGTCGTCGGTCTTGGCGTCGACCATCGGGCCAAAGTCATTCACCGCAGCACGGGCCTCCTCGGCGCTGTGCTCGTAGGTGTCGCGCATATTGTCCCAGGCGTCGTTGGCGATATCGGCAGCCATGGCGCGGGTCTCGGCGCCCGAGCGCGGAGCCAGAGCAACACCGATAATAGCGCCGGCAGCAGCACCAAAAAGTGCGCCGGAGACAAAGCTGAAAGTCTTACCCATGATCATTCCTCTCCTGCGGGCACGTCGGTGCCCACCGTTTGAATGCTGTCCATTATACCCGCAGCGCATCACTTGCCGCTCCGCTCATCTGCGTACGGCAAAGGTGCAGGTACGTGATGGTGATAAACGCGTAGGCCTACTCCTGAGGCATAGCCGGCATGGCCACCGTGGCACCCGGGTCCTCGCCGGCGCCGTCCACGAGCGGCAGGCCGCCCTCATGCGCAGGTCCTGCCGGAACCGTCGCCGCACCGCCAAAGACGGCAGCGGAGGCCTCGTGGCTCTCGGCAACCGCGCCCTCGGTATCAATCGCCACCTGGGGCTCGTCGTCAAAGTTGGGGACGCCCTGGGGCTCGGTGGGAACGGGCTCGGCGGTCGCATCGGCAACGGGCTCGGCGTCGACCGGCACATCGCCCTCGTCAGCGCCCTCGTCCTCGGCAGCATCTTCGCCGTTCGCAGCGGCGACGGCCTCGTGAGGATCCTTGCCCTCGGCCTCGGCGCGCATGCCCAGCACCAGGTTGCGCAGGCCCGCGACCGTACCGTCCACATCGGGAGCCTGCTGGTCGGCGTGCAGGTACGCCCAATCCATCATAAAGGTCGCCGACGACAGCGCACCAATGGCCAACGCGTCATCGGGACACGAAAGCTCAACCTCAAAGACGCGCTCGTCGTGCTCGCTCACGCGCGTGCGACCGCACGAGATGCTGCCGGCAAGACCGGTCTCGTTCATGAGCTCGACCGTCACGTGCTCTAGCAGGTGGCAAAGCTCAGTCTGGCCCATGCAGTCCTGAAATTCGCGACCGGAATCGCCCAGGCACAGGTGCTTGGCAATCGCAGGCACCAGGTAGTACACGCGCGCCGTGGCCTCGATGTCCTCCGAGGTCATGAGCGGCATGCCGGGGTTCACCAGCACATGCGCGCAGATCTTGTCCTCGCTGACGGTGACCTTAAGGATGTTGAACAGGCCTGCCATAACTCTCCCCTACTCGTCCTTGCCCTACTCGTCGCCATCGTGCGGATCCGCAGAGCCCGCACCCGACGCCGCCGGCTTCTCTGCCGAGGACTCGGAATCCTTCTTATCGGTTTCGGCCGGAGCAATCACGCGAATGAGCGAGATGCGCTGGCCACGCATCGACTGCACCTTGAACTTGTACCCCGCGACCTCAAACACCTCTCCGATGTCGGGCACCGAGTCACAAAGCTCCAAGATCCAGCCGGCGATGGTCTCATAATCATCGCTTTCCTCGAGCGGCCAACCAAGCTCAATCGCGTCATCGCACGAAAAACGCCCATCGACGAGCCACTCGCGGCGCGAAAGGCGCGTGAGATACTTGTTGTCGGGGTCGAACTCGTCCTCGATCTCGCCGACGATCTCCTCGACGATGTCCTCGATGGTGATGATGCCGGCCGTGCCGCCGTACTCGTCCACGACCACCACGATCTGGTCGTGCGAGGTCTGCATCTCGGACAGCAGCGGCAGGATGTCCTTGGTGTCGGGCACAAAGGTGGCGTCGCGCAAAAAGCCGGCGATGGGCTGGTCGCCCTTGCCGTCGAGCGCGGGCTGGATCAGGTCCTTGATGTGCGCGATGCCCGCGACGTTGTCGGGGTCCTCGTGATAGACGGGGATGCGGCTGAAGCCGGTCTGGCGCATGGTGGACAACACGTCGGCGACCGTCTCGTCGTCCTCGCACATGGTGGTGTCCACGCGCGGCACCATGACCTCGCGGGCAACGGTGTCGCCCAGGTCAAAGATCTCGTGGATCATACGCTTTTCCTCGTCGAGCAGGTCGTCCTGCTCCGAGACCATGTACTTGATCTCTTCTTCCGAGACGTTCTGACGGTCGTCGGCACTCTTGATGCGCAGGATGCGGGCCAGGCCATCGGAGCAAGCGCCAGTCAGCCACACGAGCGGACGGGCGATCTTTTGGAAAAACGACAACGGTCCCACGACCTGCTTGGACACGCCCTCGGCATTGGCCAGGCCGATGCGCTTGGGGACGAGCTCGCCGATCACGATGGACACGAAGGCGACCGCGACGGTGATGATGACCGGCGCCAGGCCGCGCGCGATGGCGGAGAGCGGCGCGATGCCAAAGCTCATGAGCCACGTGGCGAGCGGGTCGGACAGACTCGTCGAGGCAACAGCGGACGAGGCAAAGCCCACGAGCGTGATGGCGACCTGGATGGTAGCGAGCAGCTGGTCGGAATCGGCGGCCAGCTTAATGGCGCGCTCGGCGCGTTTGTCGCCTTCCTCGGCCTCGTGCTCCAGCACAGCGCGCTTTGCCGTGGTGAGCGCCATCTCGGACATAGAGAAGTAACCGTTGATGAGGGTCAAAACGAGGGTAGTGATAAGGGAGATGGTTATGTCCATCGGGAGTTTCTCGAACCTCCAAGATTCGGGACGTTAGGGTAAAACGTTGGTGGCGGATACGGCAATTGCACCGGCGCCCAAACAAGGATGCGGGCGCGCAGGCGTGGTCGCTAGATTACGAAGAGGATCACCGCCATGAACTGGAAGATACTGCCGGCGAGCACCCACAAGTGAAACACACTGTGCAGGTAGCGCACGTTTTTGGCGATATAGAACGGCACGCCCGCGGTGTAGCACACGCCGCCGACGGCGAGCAGGGCAAGTGCCACGGGGTTGAGCAGCGCCACAAGTTCGGGCAGCTTAAAGACGACGAGCCAGCCCATCAGCAGATAGACCAGGCCGCATACCCAATGCGGTTGACGCTCGCGCAGAAAGCACTCGAGGGCGATGCCGATAATGGCGATGGCCCACACGGCAAAGAACAGCGCGGGGCCGCCGTCGTTTGCGAGCGTGATGAGGCAAAACGGCGTATAGCTGCCGGCTATGAGCAGGTAGATGCAGCTGTGGTCGATGATGCGAAACACGCGCTTGGCGCGCGCGGGCTGAATCGCGTGGTAGAGCGTAGAGGCTAGGTATTCGAGGATAATGCTGACGCCATAGACAATTGCCGCGGCCATGTGGGCCGGGCCGCCGCCGCGCAGGGCAGCGAATACGATCAGGAGCACCAGACCCGCAATGCCCAGCAGGCAGCCGACACCATGGGTGACGGAGTTCATGATCTCCTCGCCCACCGTGTAGTGCGGAATGGCCGCGGTCTTGGGCCGCGGCTTGGAACTGTCGCTCGAATCGGACATGCCGGTTACATCCTCCAACATAAAAGAGTTCTCAACACTATATCAAAGCGTCTGGGTACGTGCGAAATTTGCACCATACGTGACCCTTTGTTTACCCATTCTTTGTCTGTTGACGCATCAACGGCGAACATCCATAATGCGCTTCGTTTGATTGTTGACGTATTAACATCCCAGAGGAGAAGACATTATGACTCAAAGCGCACACCCCCATCGAAGGCTCAAGATAGCCGGCGTTGTTGCGCTGGCGCTCGTTGTCACGTTGCTCGGATTTGCCGGCAACTTTTTGTTTGACTTTGCCCTGAACCCCCAAGCGCCGTACACCATGAAGATGATGCAGGATAGCAAGAACGACAAAGAAGGTGAGCATCCGGATGCCGAGGATACCGAGGCGCGGGCATGGTTTAAAGAGAACCGCAAGAGCAGCAGCCTCACCGCAGATGACGGAACCGAGCTCGCCGCCTGGTATTTTGCCGCCCCGGAGAGCACACACGACTACGCCGTCTGCCTGCACGGATATACCGACGAGCCCATCGGTATGGCCCGATACGTCAAGCGATTCCACGACCGCGGCATGAACGTACTCGCACCCGCCGCCCGCGCCCACGAACGCTCCGGCGGCGACTATATCGGCATGGGCTGGCCCGAGCGGCTCGATGTCGTTGCATGGATTGGGCGGATCGTTCAGGCTGACCCCGAGGCGCGCATCCTGGTCTTTGGCGAGTCGATGGGTGCAGCAACCGCCATGAACGTCGCGGGGGAATCTCTGCCCGCAAACGTGAAATGCATTATCGAGGACTGCGGTTATACGAGTGTTTGGGACGAGTTTTCTCTGCAGCTCAAGGACGTGTTCGGCCTGCCCAGCTTTCCTTTGCTCGATGTAGCAAACTTGGTGTGCAACGTGCGCGCGGGCTACGACTTTCATAAGGCGAGCAGTGTGGAGCAACTCAAACACGCGACGGTTCCCATGCTGTTTATCCACGGCGACCAGGACACCTTTGTGCCGTACAGTATGCTCGACCAAAACTACGAGGCGTGCGTCAGCAAGGCTAAACAGAAGCTCACTATCCACGGCGCCACCCACGCCAAGAGCGCGCAAGTTGACCCCGAGCTCTACTGGAATACGGTCGACGACTTCCTCGATAGGAATTTTTAGGGAAAAAGCGGCGTTGGGGATTTATCTAACCCCCTATTTTCGGAAGTATGCTGCAAAATCTGGAACTGCCGACCAGACCGCAGTTTTACCAACAATTTATCAGGGGTTTTGTTGCCAAAAAATGTCGTGTGCTCGGCGGTCTCGAAATTTGCCGCATACTTCCGGAAAGCCGCCCGCAAGCGCTGTGCTCACGGGCGGCTTTTGCTAACGTTGCGCTACAAAAGCGCTTGATATGTCCAATAGACAGGTGCTACTTGACCTCGATGAGCTCATACTTGCTCGTGCCCAGGCCGATCTTTTCGGCATGCGCGATGCACGCGCGCCAGTCGGTGTCGGGATGCGTGATGCAGAAGGGGTCCTTGGCCTGCTCGCCCTCCAGATGCTCGTGGTTATGCTCCATCTTGGCCGCGCTATCGGTGAGTTCGGTGTTGGGCAGCGGCTCGGATGCCATGACGGCATCGGCGCAGGCCTGATCGATAGCGACCGGGTCGAAGCTCGCGAACATGCCGATATCGTTAACGATAGGCGTGTCGTTTTCGGGGTGGCAGTCGCAGTTGGGACTGATGTCCATGGCGAGCGAGATGTGGAAGCTCGGACGGTCCTGAACAATGGCCTTCGTGTACTCAGCGATCTTGTAGTTGAGTACGTCGGCCGCGGCATCATAGTCGGGCTTGATGCAGTCCTGGTTGCACGCCGCAATGCAGCGTCCGCAGCCCACGCAGCGATCGTGGTCGATGGCGGCCACGTGCACCGTGCGGGCGTTGCCGTTGGCAAGCTCGCGCTCGCGGGTATCGTCAAACGAGATGGCGTTGTGCGCACAGATCTTTTCGCAGGCACGGCAGCCAACGCAGTGCTCAGTCGCGACGTTCGGCTTGCCGGCGGCATGCTGCTCCATCTTGCCGGCACGGCTGCCGCCTCCCATGCCCAGGTTCTTCATGGCGCCGCCAAAACCGGCCTGCTCATGGCCCTTAAAGTGGGTGAGGCTGATCACGATATCGGCATCCATGAGCGCCTGACCGATCTTTGCCTCGCGCACGTACTCACCGCCCTCGACCGGGACGAGCGCCTCGTCGGTACCCTTGAGGCCGTCGGCGATGATGATCTGGCAGCCTGTGGCATACGGGGTAAAGCCGTTCTGGTAGGCGGTGTCGATGTGCTCGAGCGCGTTTTTGCGGCTACCGACATAGAGCGTATTGCAGTCAGTGAGGAAGGGCTTGCCGCCCAGCTCCTTCACCACGTCCGCGACGGCGCGGGCGTAGTTGGGGCGCAAAAAGCTCAGGTTGCCCAGCTCGCCAAAGTGAATCTTGATGGCGACAAACTTGTTCTCAAAGTCGATCTGCTCGATACCGGCGCGGCGAATGAGGCGCTTGAGCTTGTCGAGCTGGCTCTCGCGAGCATGCGTGCGCAGGTTGGTGAAGTACACCTTGGCGGGTGCTGCGGGTGCAGTTGCGGTCATAGATATATCCCCTCGGTCTATATGGCGTTACAGACATAGGAGATGGTACCCGTTGAAGCAGGGTCAAAGTCAAGCGCAGCGCCTGGCCACTCATTGGGGACAGACTTAAATGACCGGCCGCCAGGGACATCCTTTCGCCATCCGGCACCCGGCAGTTGGGGACGTTCCTTTCCTGCCGGCAGCTAGGGACAGTCCTTGCCGGCCCGGCCGGCGAGCGGGCAGATCGGCAAAGACTGTCCCCGATGACTAGTCGTTTAGGAACGTCCCCAATGACTACTCTTGAACTTTGAGGGCTTCGGCCAGGCTGACGCGCTTGATCGAGCGCATGTGCAGCAGCGCCACGACCAGGTACGTTGCAAAGCCGATCCCTGCGCACGCCGCCATGGACCAGCTTGGCACATAAATCTCGATATTGCCGTTATAGGCGAGCAACATGGAGCGGAAAATAGCCGTAAGCGAGCAGATAATCAACGGCAGGCTCAGCACGAGCGATGCCGCCACGCACAGCGTGATCGAGCGGATGTACAGATGCGAGATCTCGCCATCGCGATAGCCAAAGACCTTCATATAGCTGATCGAGCGGGCGCTATGGTCGATAACGGCCTTGGTTAGCAGGTACATAAACAGCAGGAAGATAAACACCGCGAGCCCGACCATCATGCCGATCATGTCGCTCATCATGCCGATGAACTGGTCACCCACGGCGCGCATGTCGTCGGGCGTGGTGTCGCCGGCAAAGTAGCGCGCGTCGAGGTCGAGCTTCTCGTCGCTCACATAGCCGTTAAAGTAGGCGGCGTCGTTGTCGAACAGCTCGTTAAAGTCGTCGATACTCATATAGATATTCATGTCCGACTTGGAGCCCCAGGCACAGTCCTTGCCCGCGTACTCAAAGGAATAATGCTCGCCCTCGTACTTGTCGCTGAGCGTGACCTTCTGGCCCTCGCTCCAGCCAAACTTATCGAGCAGACCGCCGCCAAAGACGACGCGGCCATCGCCGATGTTGAGGCCCTTCCAGTAGCGCGAATCGGACGAGATGCCGTAGACAGAAATCGTCTCCTCGCCATTACCGTCGCCACGGTCGTACTGCAGCTGGTAAACGGCATATTTCTCGGCCTGCGCGATTGCGCCCGCGCCGTTGTCGGTCGTGTTGACCGGGTGAATGTCGTCGTTGTCAGTGTCGATCTTAGAGGCCTTGTCGATCAGGTCGATAGCCTCGTCGCGGTCGCAGCCAAGGGCATCGGCAAGATCGTCAAGGCGCGCGTAGAGCGCATCCTTCTTGTCCTGGACCTTGGCAAGCGCATCCTGCGCTGCGGTCAGGCTCTCGGCAGACGGAGATGCGGTCGCGGCATCGGCTGCCGTCTGCGCCGCATCGGCCGCGCCGTCAAGCTCGTCATCGGCATCCTGGGCGGCAGAAAGCAGCGCGCCGTCAACCGACTGCAAGCGCTCGAGTGCCGACCACTGCTCGCGCTCCTCGGCAGTGCCCTCGAGCTCCAGCGGCGCCTTGAGTGTGTACTGATGCTCGGCGACCAGGCTCGTCTCTAGATTGTCCGCATAGTGCGTCATCGTGGGCAGGATCGCCAGACCAAAGAGCAAAAGCAGCGACCCAAACGCGATGCCCACGAAGAGCGTGGCGAAGTTGCCCAGATTGCGCAGGAAGATACGCAGGCGGAAGCGGGAAACAAAACCCATGCGCTCCGGCAGCTGCAGGCCGCGCTTGGTGCCCGATTTGCCGCTCGCCTCGTGACGAAGGAACTGCAACGGCGTCTTGCCCATCTTGCGAAGCAGACCCACCAGCGTGATGAGGATGAGCGCAGCGGCGGGGACCACGGCACACTTCACGAAGATCTCCCAGCTCCAGTACACCTGGAAGGGCGGCAGGCTGTACGAGCCGTAGTAGAGACCGCGCATGGGCTCGGTAAAGAACACAACGCCGAGCGCAGTGCCCAAAAGCGCCGCGAGCACGCCCACGATGGCGGGAAGCGCGAGGTAGTGCAGCACGATCTCGCGGCGGCGATAGCCGCTGGCGAGCAGCGTGCCGATGATGGCGCTCTCCTCCTCGATGGTGGCGTCGGTGAGCACCACAAAGACAAACGCCATGATCACGATGATGATGTCGAGCAACGTCATCCACATCATGGAGTCGCCGTCCACGTCGTCGCGCGCATAGCCAATGCCCTGATTGGAATCGGCATCGATCAGATCGTCCACGCGCGCATCGGCATCGGTCAGCGCCTCGACCATATCCTGCTCCGCATCGATGCGATCCGCGGTGGGGAGATCGCGGTCGGTAAAGGTGAAGGAGTAGGTGTAGGCAGGCGCGCCACCGGCATCCTCGAGCGCGGCAAAGCCGGCATCGGTGACCTCTGCCACGCCGTACGTGATGGTGTTCACCGTAAAGTCCGAATTGTTGAGGAACAGCGCCTGGCTATCGGGCTGGGTCATGATGCCGCAGATGGTGTAGGTGCGGCCCTCAAGCTCGACCTTATCGCCGATGGCGAGGTCGTTGTTGGTGGCGAAGACACGGTCGATTGCCACCTCATCGTCCGCCTTGGGCTGCCTGCCCTCACAGTAGGACGCGATATCGACCTTGGTGCGGTGCGCATAGGTGCGCAGCGTGCGCTTGGTGCCATCGTCGCCGGCGGTCTTTTTGATGATGGCGTCGATGGAGAAATTCTTGTAGAGCGTGACGCCACCGACGTCGCCGGCTGCATCCTCGGCGGCCTTGAGCTGGTCTTTGGTAGCCTCGAAGGAGGTGGTCACGCGGCCGTCCTCGATCGTGTACTCGTCGCGCATGTCGTCGATGAGGCAGCCGATGGAATGCGCCGCGAGCAAAAAGCCCGAGGTAAGGGCGATGCTTCCGCACATAAGCAAAAAGATGCCCAGGTACTTGCCGATATTGCGGCGCAGCTCGCGCGGGAGACGTTTTGCGAGAGGTGTCATGGCGCCGCCTACCAATCGAGCTCGGCGGCCGCGACGGGTGACTCATTGAGCTCATCCTCGACGATGCGCCCGTCGCGCAGGCGCAGCACGCGATTTGCCATGCGCGCGATGGCGGCATTGTGGGTGACAATGATGATGGTGCAGTCGTAGGTGCGGTTGACATCCTCCATGAGCTGCAAGATTTCCTTGGACGTCTTGTAGTCAAGCGCGCCCGTGGGCTCGTCGCACAGCAGCAGGCCTGGGTTTTTGACGAGTGCACGGCCGATGGCGCAGCGCTGCTGCTGGCCGCCCGAGACCTGGCGTGGGAACTTGTTGCGGTGCTCGTAGAGGCCCAGCGAACGCAGCAGGTCGTCGACATTGAGCGGGTTTTTGGACAGGTGCGCCGTGACCTCGATGTTTTCCTTGATGGTAAGGTCGGGCACCAGGTTGTAGAACTGGAAGACAAAGCCCAGCTCGCGGCGGCGGTACTCGCCCAGATCGGCAGGCTTGAGCGCGGTGAGGTCGCAGCCGTCCACCATGATGGAGCCGCCGTCGGCATCCTCCAGGCCGCCAATGAGGTTGAGAAAGGTCGACTTGCCCGAGCCCGAGGGTCCCAGCATGACGCAGATCTCGCCGCGGTTGATGGACGTGTCGATGCCGTCGAGCACCGTCAGGCGCGCATCACCGTCGCCATAGTGTTTCTTGAGCCCTTTGACCTGGACATAGGCTTGCTTTGTCGCCATGTTATCCCCCGTTGTTAGCCTTCTGCTACTTTTCTAAGCTAATAGTAAACCACGGTGAACTATTTTTAAGCGACAGGCGCAATTTTTTCCAAACCAGTCATTGGGTACTTACTCATTGGGGACAGACTTAAATGAGTGAAATCGCTCATTTGAACTGCGTCCCGAATCTTGGCCTTCTTTAT
>NZ_QRWO01000001.1:104846-206480 GCF_003459655.1 Collinsella sp. AF19-1LB | reverse complement strand
TTCAGGCTGTTGCGCTGAGATTGAAAATCAACCATCCCGGAGAGTATCAAAGGCTGCTGAAACTTGTTTAACCGACCGCAAGGGCTAGTTTTGTGGACATCAACCCAAGATGGGACCTGCCAAGAGGACCGGACGCCGCTGCGTTCGGACTCGTTTTTCTGCATTCAAAAGCAACGCTGAGCTCGACCTCACGGCTTGCGCCTGCTGCTCGGCGGCCTTCTGAGGCTGAACCCCCTCTGCAATGGCTGCCATAGGCATCGTCGCGTTGACCATGGACGTGCACGCGGTCGCACAGAGCGGGTGGTAAAGGGGGCGTTTCATAGCGGAGCCTCTCGGTGTGCAGCCAATAGGGTCCGAAGGCAGTTTCAGGCCGGCACTCCGCACATTTTTTGTTGGGGTTTTACGGGAACCCCAGTCAACATCAGCGACCTTTCTGGGGTATGTTGGTTGATCCGGGGTGCGCAAAACAACAGTTTCAAATATTGTTGCTTCCTGTTCAATTCTGTCTATCTACAATTAATCGCAAGCGTATGACCTGAGGAGATTGTTTACAGGTGGAATCGGTCACTATTCATTGGATTGTCTTTTATGTCTTTATCGGTTTGTCGAGCGTTCAGCTTGTCCGCTTTGCTGGGCCCTCGGCGATCGGAGGGCAATACACCGTCGAAGAACTGTATCCCTCCGATGAGTCGGGCAGGCTGAACGTTGCCTACCGAATTCTCGCTCCAACAATTTGTTGCCAGCTCCCGGTGTTTATTATGGCTGCGATTTGCGATGCGTTTTCAGTTCCAGGTCCTTCGCTGCGATACATGCCTACCCTTTTCTATTGGTTGTTTCTTGGGGTAATCAAGCATGCAAGGGGTAAATTGCGGTACCGGACTCTTCCTTTCTCATTTGAGGCGTTCATGTCCCTTTTGCTGTCCGTCGCATTCGATCACTTTGTTATCGATGGCTATCTCGGAGGCCAGGGGCTAGATGTGCTTGATACTTCGAGTATTGCCTTTGAGTTTGAGCTGGCATTATTTGGTGTTGTGACCTTTTGGATTTCAACCTTTTTTAAGCGATATCAAATTAAGTTTAGCCGTGTGTACTCAAATGCCGCTCCATCATATGTCGTTCCTTCGGACTCCGTATTTGGTTACTCTTCAATCGATACGGGTGAGGCCAGGCTCTTCTCATACGAGCGCGAATATGGCGATCTCTTACCTCAGCGATTTTCAAGTGATCTTCTGTTGAGAAGTGTTTTCTTTGCAATTATGGCGATTGAGGACGGGAATCGGCCCGAGTTTATCCGAACGATCGAGCGCATGGCAGCTCATTTCCATTTGGCAAAAACCACTGGAATAATGCAGCAGACGAGCGATGCTCCTTTGTCTGATATGGATAGCGTTAAACTCGCAATTCCCTATATTGAGCGCATGTGGGACCAGTTTCTTGTTGAATTCGCCCGTTCTGCCGAAGGGGCAGGGGGAGACGCCCTACGAATCTTCAAGTGTTACTACACCTACGATTACTGTATGTTGTCGCGGACTATCCGCAATCATTTTGCGCCGTTTTACGGGGACTATTGTGGAACGAGATTACTTAATGCTAATCGCGTATTTTGCGATGTTCTTGAATTTGAGGAAAGGCAGCGCTACGGATTGCTTCCAAAGACGGTTTCTGCGACTGGATCGATATGCGCCACTGAGCTTGGATGGCTTTCTGGGGAGTACTGTTATTGGGCCGATTACAATACGGTTGTATCCTGCCTGAATGAAAATGATGGCAATGGCGTTAAACTGGTCAGCAAAAATGATGTGAATAAAACCCAGATAACCGAGACGACCTTAAGGCTTAAGGAGCAAGGTGTTTCCGTTCTTGAGGCCAAGTATGTGCCCGGCGCTTCGGCGACCATCGTGTGCATCGGCGATTCCTCGAAGATTTCGAGTACTGTCGGTAGTGACTGGATGGTTGTTAGCTAGGTGAATCATCTTTGCCTTTCCGCATATTGATTGCGCATTCTCGTGCACGGACGCGAAAATGCTTCGCATTAGTTTCAACGCGAAGAGTATTTGCTACATGATTAACTTTTTTGGATGCGCAATTACTGCGCATCTAGGTTAACATCCAGTTAGTGATGCAGTTGTCGTGGGCTCTACGTGAGGCGATGACAAAGGAGGGTCGTTGTTTGGTTGTTATCGGCAACGGCCCTTTGATTTTAGGAGTTACTTTGGCGATGGAATTTTAGACTTTCGCTCAACTTATCGAACTCCTAGAGAGTCATGGCGTTCTAACTGATGCCGCTGCGCTAGATTGCCTGAGGCGCGAAATGAATATTTG
Organism: Collinsella sp. AF19-1LB; assembly: GCF_003459655.1. NCBI lineage: Bacteria > Bacillati > Actinomycetota > Coriobacteriia > Coriobacteriales > Coriobacteriaceae > Collinsella > Collinsella sp. AF19-1LB. The sequence continues at coordinate 204,158 of NZ_QRWO01000001.1, read as the reverse complement.
CTCGTCGGAACACTGCTGAATATTGGGTCACCTGTGCGGTTCGAATTTTCAATTGTCGAGCAGCTTTGTCTCCGATGAAGTCTTGCAATTCTAGTAAAATCCAAACATATGTTCTATACTTATGGAAGTAGCTTGTTTGGAGGCGCTAGATGGAAGTCGGAAGAGATGACATTGTAGAAAGCGTTGTACGTTTGATAAATGGGGTGGGGCGTAGCCCATATTTATTCGTCGGCTCGGGCTTTTCCCGTAGATACATGGGTACCGACGATTGGGTTGGTTTGTTAAGGCACCTCTGTTCCCGTCTTTCCGATGATCCCTTTCGGCTTGACTCGTACCTGGCACGTTGTCCAGATGAGTCTGACAATAGCGCATTGCCCTCTGCCGCGACGATGCTTGATAAGGATATGCGCATAGCTGTTCTTGAGGACCCTCGCTTCGCTTCTTTTAGAAACGATCATGTAGAGGACATTCGTCAGCGTAAATCTATTTTAAAGATCATGGCGGCCGAGAGGTTATCCTCGTTCAAACCTGAATATATGACGCATGAGCTTGATATCTTGAGAGAGGTTGGCAGGCGGCGTATCTCTGGAGTTATAACAACCAACTATGACTGTCTCCTGGAGTCGCTATTTCCCGAGTTTAAAGTTTTTGTTGGCCAAGACGATCTCGTCTTTCACAGAACTTTTGAAATGGGTGAAATCTATAAGATCCACGGTTCTATGGATAATCCTGAATCTATGGTTCTTGAGGAGGCAGATTACGCAAAACTCGCCGAAACACAGGATTACTTGGCTGCCAAGTTGTTAACTATTTTTATGGAATACCCAATTATTTTTATCGGTTATTCCCTTAACGACCCCGATATCCAAGCTATCCTCATGTCGATTTCGCGCTGCCTCGGTTCTAACAATCTTGCGTTGCTTAGAAAGCGCTTTATCTTCCTTACTAGGGGAGAAAACGCAACCTCAACTCATTCGTTTACCTTTCCAGGTATTGGCGAGATAAGCATGACCGAGATTAGGACGAACGATTTTGGTGCAGTGTATGAAGCAATTGGACAATCCAAATGCTCCTTCTCGCCCAGGATCATTCGTGAGCTTCGCAGGAGCATCTACGCCTTGGCTGATGAGGGCGATCCGAATGACTCTCTGGTAGTTGAAGCGAGTTTTAGCGACCTCGAGAGACTTCCGGAGGGACAGCATCTTGTGCTGGGTATCGGTGTTGCGAATGCTTCTTTAGGGCACGGGCATATGGTCAAAGCCGAACTTCTATATCGTGATGTTGTGTTTGATGACGAACATGTTGCTCCTAAGCTTGCCGTCGAGGAATACCTTCCTTCGCTGCTTGCTTCTAACTCGGGTGGTTTGCCCATGTATAAGTATTTAAGCGCGTATTCAGGGGAAGTTCTTAATCCAAGGATGCTAAAGGAAATAGATGAGAAGAAGGATTTAGATGCTTTTCTAAACAACAGCCTACGAAAGGCAAAAGGTAGCTATCATCATTCGGGAATTAGACACTCGGTTCAGTCTGTTATAGCTAACGAATGCTTTGAGGAAGCATTTAAAAAGCTTGTGCTACTTGAAGAAGATGAGATCGATCTAAATAAGTTGCTTGAATATCTGAGGGCGCTCATCACGGACGATCGCAAGATAATCCACGGTAATAGCGAGCTGAAACGGCTTATTAGAATGTATGATTTCCTTAAGTACAAGAAGGCCTTCGACATATCGGCTACTAGTGAGTAATCCCACCTAGCGTCTATGAAGAAGGCCATCTTTGTAAACTATGGCATCTGAGCGTATAGTGCGAACACCACGTGCAAATGCATACTTAATATAACGCTTTCTGCTTGAAATCACAATGGTGTCTGTTTCGACCCGCCAATCAAGGGAAGATAGTGTAGAGTATCTTCCTGCAATACAAAAGCTCTTTGGGAGCTTTAAGGGTGACGCTTTCAAATTGAGAGTGTTGCCCTTTTTTCATGTATGCAATGTGTGACGTACTAGCCAAGCACCATCCCGGCAATGGAATGATCGAGCATGGGCGGCTTCTACTGGTTGACGTGATCGTGGTCAAACAAGTGATATCGATTAGAATTAAATCAATTGCGCTGGAAGCCTTCGGGCGACACCTGAAGAGGGTTGATGCGTCGGTCCTCTTTTTTTGTTTGGATGTAAGATTCGGCCAGGCAAAACAAGGATCTCATTTGGGGAGAACAAATATCCGGCGGTTTTCCGCTTCGGGACGCGCGGTTTAAGGGTGCTTTTCGGAAGTGCGGGGAAAAATCGGAAACCTCCGAGCATAAACCGAATTTCGGCAACAAAACCGCAGGTCGCGGAAGGCTAAAACAGGGGTCTGGTCTGTCGATCTCGGTTTTTCACCGCACTTCCGGAAACGCCCGACGGAAGCATGCGGCAAATTTTGGAACCCTCGAGCACATCGTCCTTTTCATGAAAGGAACCCGCAGGTAGAAGCGTTGCCACTATCCAGTGTGGTTGACGTGTCTAGAATATGCCGCACACTTCCGGATTTTGCATAAGCTCGACTGGTTTGTTTATCGATTGGGGCAGAGGAATCTTGTCTGGACCTCGTTATATGTATTTAAATGGATGAACTTAACCTATAAGTTAAGTTCATCTAGAAATGGGAGGTGCCCTTTGGCAGAAGGATATGATCTTGTCGAATATAGAGACCTCAAGGGTCGACCGTTTTGGGAATTGACGGCTTCTCCCGACAACTCTCAATTCCAGAAAATGTTGTCAGACCCTAAGCGGAAATTAACCGCTCGAACAATGATCGGCCAGAATAGCACGTCAACTTCTGGAATCTGAGCCTTGACTTTTATACTTGGCTTTCGAAACGGAGAACACAATGAATAAAGTAGATTTATCTGATTTTTACGCCGATACAGAAACCAGCGAAACACGCGCTTATGAACACGCGCTAGATATCGAGTTTATTGTTCATCGCGAGATGAAGCGTCTGGGTTTAAGCAAAAGCGATTTGGCAAAGCGTATGGGCGTGAGCCTTCAGTCGCTTTCGAAGCTGTTGAATTCTCAGCCCAATATGACGCTGAAGACGATCGCTAGGTTCGAGCTTGCTTTGGGTATCAATATCGTTCCTAAGGTTACCGTTAGCTATTCTAAAGAGCTACCGTTTCTTTCATCCAACAATTTCGTGCGAGAGCAATGGTCTTTTAGGAACGAGCGTCCGTCCTCGCATGTGAATCTCGAGATGATTTCCGGAGGTTTGGCAGCATGAGTGGGGATTTTATTGCTCCGATTCAAGTCGTTCATTTGTTCGTCGTTGACTCCGATTTCCATATCGAGGATTCGCCCTCGGATAACATGGAATTAAAAGTTGACGTTAGCTACCAAGATGTCCATCTTTCGAAAAAAGGTAATGATGCACGCGCAAGTCTAAAGATGTGCGTAATTGGCAGCCTCCTTGACAGAGACGAAGGTGCACAGGAGAAGATGCACGCTGGCGTTACAGTATCCATCTCGGTTTCAGCGCAAATGCCAATGAACTCTCCCGATGACGAGGCGCGTCACTACCTTCTTTAAAATGCTATTTCGATGGCATATGCCCATGCAAAGAGCTATTTGATGGTTGTTACTGGACTTTCACCCATGGGAGCGCTTACATTGCCTGCCATTCTCCCTGCAGAGCTGTCAGCAGATTGCGATGTGCCTTTTCAGAGCGAATAGCATTTCCTCGATGAATCTAAGTCGAATGAGTTGCCGCTCTCACATCCTCTAAAAGTTCTTAAAACAGCCTTAAAGGCGCCTTGGCTCGCTTTTACAGCGTACAATACGCATGTTTGACTATGGCAAAAGTAGATTTTTGGGGAGGGGGAACGCCGTGGAAGTGCTGGTTGTTGGCAACACCGCATATGTTGACGATGACTTTTGCTCCAAGGCGTTCCCCGGCGACCATGTGTAGGTCGTAGCCGCGCAGGACGCGCGCCGCGATGAGTCGTCGCCCCATGCTTCGTGGAAAGAGCTCCTCCAGCACCTGGACCAGGCCTACGAGTTTGAGCGCGTGGTCTACCTTTCTACCTACCTCACCCCGCATACCGTGACTTTTGGCGACATTGGGCTGCTGCGCTCGGTGTTTCGTGCCTGTATGGGACGCAATGTGCAGCTGCTGTTTATTGCGGGGCCCGCGGGTGCAGAGGGCACCACTGGCGGATGTGACGACGACGCCACGGCCGCCAGTGGGGCCCAGACGGGCAAGGGCATTATCGCCCGCGCTGCCAACGACCTGTGCCGTTACTATGCATCGCGCGACGGCATCCAAGCCAAAGTCCTGCGCGTGCCGTATCTGTATACCGCATCGCCGGCATTAACCGACCCATTTTTGATGCCGTTGTTCGAGGCATGCTCGGGCGGGTCGGTCGCGCTTCAGAGTGCGGCAGATGCGCCGTTTCCCCTGCTGTGTGCCGAGGAACTCGCGGTGTTGGTGCATCGTATCTTTGACAGCTGGGATGCCAACTTTGAGATGCTCGACGTTGCAGACGCTTTTGGCCACCCGAGGCCTATGGCGTGACCGTTGACGCTCCGGGTGCGAGCGTGACCTATCACACGCTCAGCATCTAGGCGTTTCGTCGCCTATCGGCGCTATACTGCAGCCGTTGCCCACGATGCGGGGAACACCCGCATCGTGGGTTTTTTGCTTATGAAGGGACGGTGCCGCGTGGACGTACAGCAGCTAGAAGAGGCCTGGGCTGCAAGGGCCGGCGCGCGTGAGGCGCGTCTTGCTGCAGCGCCGCATGTGCCGGCGGCGCTGTCTCTGTTGGGGATTGTACGTCCCGGCGATCGCCTGGTTGCGTTTGCCGATGACTTTGCCGATGCGTTTGCGCGCGGCTTTGAGTGCTGCGACGTGGCTATGGTGGAGGAGCCGTCGGTTGCGGCGTTTACTGCTGCGTCCGAGGGCTTTGATGCTTCGTTTGAGGTCGAGGGGCCGCACCTGTGGTGGTTCGTCAACTCTATTGGTGGGTTTGGATTGCGCGTGCCCGATCTGCGCGCGTTAGGACGTGCCGCGCGTGAGGCTCATGCGCTGCTCGTGGTGGATAACACCGTGGCTGGTGTCTTTGGGTGCGATCCGTTGCGCTTGGGTGCCGTGCTGTCGCTCGAGGCACTTGACCGCGTGTGCGCCGGTGAGGCTCCGCACAAGTTGGTTGCCATATCGGTCGCGCGCTCGCAGCTCAAGCGCCATCGTGTGGATGCTGCTGCCGAGTGCGCGCATGCTCTGCTTGAGGGCTGTGGCTTGGTCAAACTTGATTTGCCTGCTGATGAGGCCGGTGTGCTGGAGCGCGGGCTGGACTCGCTCGATGCCCGCATGCAGGCACATTTCGACCGCGCACGTGCGCTGGCCGAGTACTTGGCTGCCAATGAGATGGTGCACGCCGTGCGCTATCCTGGACTGAGCTCGCATCCCGACCATGCGGTTGCAACTGGAATCCTCGAGCACGGCTTTGGTCCGGCAGTTGAGTTTGACCTTATCGAGCGCAGTGCGGGCGATTTGTTCGATGCTTTGCCGGGGGAGTTTCGCACATCGCCCGCCGGCGGCGCAACGACGCGACTCTCTGCTCCGCGCGGCAAGCAGGGGAGCACCATTCGCCTCTTCGCCGGTACCGACGACCCCCTGGTTGTAGCGTCCACCCTGGACAACGCGCTCCGAAAGTAACTAATCGGGGTGTGTGTCACGAAAACGGCCTATTTTCTACGTTTAAGCCATAGGGGTCGACCATACCCGCCTATTTCGAAAAATGCCAAGCTGTCTACCAGCGGTTTTATTTTCATAATGTCCGGTATGGTCGAGGGTATTCAGCTAAACGTAGTAGATGGGCCCGTTTTGTGGCACGAGCCTCAATCCGAGGGCACGGTGGACAACAATTCAGTCCCAAAAGGACTACTCTGCATTGATGCTGGCGATGAGGTCGTTGGCTTTGGTGGCGATGACGTTGTTGATGTCGGCCTGCAGCTCCTCGTAGGCCGCTATGGCGCGCTCGCCGGCGGGGGTGAGCGATGATCCGCGGGCTCCGTCGCGCTCGATGAGCTTGCAGCCCAGCTGGCCTTCGGCCTCGTTTACGATGCGCCAGGCCTTGGAATACGCCATGCCCATGCTCTTGGCGGCACGGTTGAGCGAGTGTTCGTGGGCAATACCCTGCAGCAGCAAGACGCAGCCGTGACCAAACACGCCCGGCAGATCCTTGTCGCACGCTTGAATGACCAACTTTGCCGTCGTCCTGTACTTCATACGCCCCACGTCTCCCCGCTAAAGTGTTTGCTGGGCAAACGCAAAGCCTGCGTCAAACCCTCGTGTGCTCTTCTTAAATCATGCATTGTAGCAGTCAAAGTGCGTTAAGATACTTCCCCAGTATTGGGCGCCCAAGGTTGGGCTGGGTCCTACGAGGCCTGCAGCCGACCGGTCGCATGGAAAAAGGAGAAACATGGCTACGTTCTTTCCCGGTGAGTCCCACACGTTTTCGGAGTATCTGCTGGTCCCTGGCTACTCGTCCTCGCAGTGCATCCCCAACAACGTCTCTCTTAAGACGCCGCTGACCCGCTTTAAGCGCGGTGAGAAGCCGGCAATCACCCTGAACATCCCCATGGTTTCCGCCATCATGCAGTCCGTCTCGGGCGTCGACATGGGTGTCGCGCTCGCTACCGAGGGTGGCCTGTCCTTCATTTACGGTTCCCAGACCCCCGAGTCCGAGGCCGCTATGGTCAAGGCCGTTAAGGATCACAAGGCCGGTTTTGTGCAGTCCGATTCCACGCTGACCCCCGACATGACCATGGAGCAGGTTATCGCCCTCAAGGAGAAGACCGGTCACTCCACCATGCCGGTTACCGACGATGGCACCCCCAAGGGCAAGCTCGTGGGTATCGTCACCAGCCGTGACTATCGCCCCAGCCGCGATGATCACCAGAAGAAGGTCTCCGAGTTCATGACCCCGCGTGAGCAGCTCATCGTGGGCGACAAGAACATCAGCCTCAAGGTTGCCAACGACGTGATCTGGGACAACAAGCTCAACGCCCTGCCGATCGTCGACGACAACGATCACCTCATGGGCATCGTCTTCCGCAAGGACTACGACAGCCATAAGACCAACCCCAACGAGCTGCTCGACGGCGATAAGCGCTACATGGTCGGCGCCGGTATCAACACCCGCGACTATGCCGAGCGCGTGCCGCTGCTCATCGAGGCCGGCGCCGATGTCCTGTGCATCGACTCTTCCGAGGGCTTCAGCGAGTGGCAGAAGCGCACCATCGAGTGGATCCGCGCCAACTACGGCGAGGATGTCAAGGTCGGTGCCGGTAACGTCGTCGACGCCGAGGGCTTCCGCTTTTTGGCAGACTGCGGTGCCGACTTCATCAAGGTCGGTATCGGCGGCGGTTCCATCTGCATCACCCGTGAGACCAAGGGTATCGGCCGTGGTCAGGCCACCGCGCTGATCGATGTCTGCCGCGCTCGCGACGAGTACTACGAGGAGACCGGCGTCTACGTGCCCGTGTGCTCCGACGGCGGTATCGTCTACGACTACCACATGACGCTTGCTCTTGCCATGGGTGCCGACTTTATGATGCTGGGCCGCTACTTCGCCCGCTTCGACGAGAGCCCGACCGAGCGCGTTAACGTTAATGGCCAGTACATGAAGGAGTACTGGGGCGAGGGTTCCGCGCGCGCCCGCAACTGGCAGCGCTACGACCTGGGCGGTGCCGCGAAGCTCAGCTTCGTCGAGGGTGTCGACTCCTACGTCCCGTACGCCGGCTCCCTCAAGGACGGCGTGGGCGGCACGCTTTACAAGGTTAAGTCCACGATGTGCAACTGCGGCGCCCTCTCGATCCCCGAGCTCCAGGAAAAGGCACGTCTGACCCTGGTCTCCTCGACCTCGATCGTCGAAGGCGGAGCCCACGACGTCGTAGTCAAGGACTCCCAACAGAGCGTAACGTATCGATAAGATAAGACCTGCACATAAAGGTTGAGCCTCAACCACGTTATTTAGATAAAGCGAGATGCCTGCAAGTCGCAGACATCTCGCTTGTCGTATTTGCTATCATCATGCGAGTTAACGATGTGGCGGGGCGCTCTTACCTTTGCTCGCTGCAAGTTCCGCACGAGCCGAAGAGCACTTAATGTGCTCTTCGTGCGAGCAGGACTGTCCGCAGCAGCGAGTAAAGGTAAGAGCGCCCCGCCCCAACCCAGCTAACAAAGGAGCTGATATGTGCGATTGCACAGATCATAAGGACGAGATCCCTGCCTACGACGCGCAGGCCATTGAGTCCCGGTGGATGAAGGCCTGGGAGGACTCCAACCTCTTTGCCGTCGACACCGACGACAGCAAGCCCAAGAAGTATGTGCTCGAGATGTTCCCGTATCCGTCGGGCGACCTGCACATGGGCCACGCGCGCAACTATACCATCGGCGATGCCATGGCCCGTCAGGCCCGCATGCGCGGCTACGACGTGCTGCATCCCATCGGCTTCGATGCCTTTGGCCTGCCCGCCGAGAACGCCGCCATCAAGCACAACACGCAGGCTGCCGCCTGGACGTATAAGAATATGGATCAGGCGCTTGCCACGATGAAGCGCATGGGCTTCTCCTACGACCTGGATCGCACCGTTAAGACCTGCAGCCCCGACTACTACCGCTGGGGTCAGTGGATCTTTGAGAAGATGTGGGAAAAGGGCCTGGTCTACCGCAAGAAGAATCCGGTCAACTGGTGCCCCACCTGCAAGACCGTTCTTGCTAACGAGCAGGTGACCGAGGGTAAATGCTGGCGCTGCGGCACCGAGCCCGAGAAGCGCGATCTTGAGCAGTGGTACTACAAGATTACCGAGTACTCCCAGGAGCTGCTCGACGATCTGGAGAAGCTCCCCGGCTGGCCCGAGCGCGTTAAGCAGATGCAGGCCAACTGGATCGGCCGCTCCGAGGGCGCCGAGGTCGACTTTACCCTGTGCGACAAGGATGGCGAGCCCATCGAGGGCGACGAGGGTAAGATCACCGTCTTCACCACGCGAGCCGACACGCTCTTCGGTGTCTCCTTCTTTGTCCTGGCTCCCGAGTACGCGCGCCTGCACGAGCTCGTCGAGGGTACGGAGTACGAGGAGGCCGTGACTAAGATCGTCGAGGACTCCAAGCATATCTCTGCCGTCGAGCGTGCCCAGGGCACCCTCGAGAAGCACGGTGCCTTTACCGGCCGCTACGTGGTGAACCCCGTCAACGGCGAGAAGGTCCCCGTGTGGGTTGCCGACTACGTCGTGTCCGACTACGGCACCGGTGCCGTCATGGCTGTTCCTTGCGGCGACCAGCGCGACTTTGAGTTCGCCCGTAAGTATGACCTGCCTATTGTGCCGATCATCCTGGACGATGAGGATCGCGCTGCCGTCGAGGCTAGCGGCGAGACCATCGACACCTTCCATGCCGAGACCGTCGACTGGGATTGCGCCCACGCTGCCGAGGGCACGCTCGTCCAGTCCGGCAAGTACACCGGCATGCGCGGTGGCAAGCACTCCGAGGGCGAGGCTGCAATCGTGGCCGACCTCGAGGCCATGGGCTGCGGCCGCCGCAAGGTCGAGTTCCGTCTGCGCGACTGGCTCATCAGCCGCCAGCGTTATTGGGGAAACCCCATCCCGGCCATCCACTGCGAGCACTGCGGCATCGTGCCCGTGCCCGAGGACCAGCTGCCGGTGACGCTGCCCGAGAACCTGGACCTAGGTGCCGGCGAGACCCTCGCCGAGTGCAAGGAGTTCTACGAGACCACCTGCCCGGTCTGCGGTCGCCCGGCCAAGCGCGAGACCGATACCATGGACACCTTCACCTGCTCCAGCTGGTACTACCTGCGCTATACCGATCCGCACAACACCGAGCTGCCCTTCTCCCGAGAGGCTGCCGATCGTTGGATGCCCGTCGATAACTACATCGGTGGCATCGAGCACGCCATTCTGCACCTGCTCTACAGCCGCTTCTTTACCAAGGCGCTGCGCGACCTGGGCCTGCTGACCGTTGACGAGCCCTTCACCAACCTGCTGTGTCAGGGCATGGTCAAGGACGAGAACGGCGACACCATGTCCAAGTCCAAGGGCAATGTTGTGCCCCCGAGCTCGGTTATTGAGCCCTACGGTGCCGACACCATGCGTCTGGCGATCCTGTTTATCGCCCCGCCAGAGAAGGACTTCGACTGGGATCCCAAGGCCGTCGAGGGCGCTAACCGCTTCATTAAGCGCGCCTGGCGTATCGTGTGGCAGCTCGTCCAGTCCGGTGACGCCAACTTGTCCTTCGACAAGTCCGCGCTCGACGAGGTCGCGATGAAGCTCTATCGCGAGCGTCACCGCACCATCGCCAAGTGCACCGAGGACTTCGACCGCGGCCAGTTCAACACCGCGATCTCGGCTGTCATGGAACTCGTCAACGCCGCGAGCGCCTACCTCAACGCTACCGAGGGCGCTTCCCGTGACAAGGCCCTGTGCTACGGCGTGGCCAAGGATATCGTGAGCGTCCTTGCCCCCATCTGCCCGTTCTGGGCCGACGAGCTGTGGCATGAGGCACTCGGCTGCGAGGGTAATGCCTACACCGCCGCCTGGCCCGAGTTTGACCTGGCCGAGTCCATCGAGGACACGGTGCAAATCGTCGTACAGGTGCTCGGCAAGGTCCGTGGCCGCATCGACGTCGCCCGCGACGCCTCCAACGAGGAGATGCAGGCTGCCGCCGAGGTCGCCGTTGCCAAGTGGCTTGAGGGCAAGACGGTCGTCAAGGCCATCTGCGTGCCCGGCAAGCTGGTTAACCTGGTGGTCAAGTAAGCGCTGCGCGCATAGCTGACATCAAAACCGAGGGGCGATTCCGTAGGGAGTCGCCCCTCGGTTTGGTTATGGACACTTGCGACAACACCCAATTATCCATTTCTTGTGGAGAACCTGTGCTCACGCTGACCTGCGGGTTTGTGTTGTGGTTGCACGTTTGTGCAGGTATTGGTATAGTTTGCTTGCAAATGAAGTTGTAATTGAAAGAAGTGGGGTTTCGGCCCCGCTTCTTTTTTGTATGGATGGAGGTGCCGCAATGGTCAAGACCAAGACCGAACAGGCGATCATCGACGCGCTCGAGGCCGTTGCTCCCCAGCACGATGTCGACATCGTCGACGTTGAGCTCGTGGGTGCCACCAAGGCCCCCTGCGTGCGTGTGCGTATCGAGGGTGCCGAGGGTCAGAGCCTGTCGCTCAATGACGTCACGGCCAACACCAAATGGGTCGGCGATGTGATTGAGGAGCTCGACCCCATCTCTTCGAGCTATACGCTCGAGGTGTCGAGCCCGGGTATGGCGCGCCCGCTGCGCCGCCCGCGTGACTTTGCCCGTTTTGTGGGCGAGAACTGCGAGCTCACCTCCACCGCCACCGAGGGCCGTCGCAAGTACGCCGGCAAGATTGCCGCCGCCACCGAGACGAACGTGACCCTCGAGCTCGAGGACGGCGAGTCCGTCACCCTCGATTTCTCTGATGTTAAAAAGTGCAAGTTGAAGCCCACCTACGACTTCAAGCCCGCGAAGGAAGGAAAGTAAGATGGCAGCATCCGACATGATGACCGCCCTGATGGAGCTTTGCCAGGAAAGGCACATCGACCAGCTCTACCTGATCGACCGCCTGGAGCAGTCGCTCGCCAAGAGCTATGCCGAGATCCTGCATCTTGAGTGGGGCGCCAAGGTGACCATCGACCGCACCACCGGCAAGATCTACGTCTACCGCCTGGAGCCGATCGACGATTCCATGGACGAGGAAGGCAACTTCACCGAGTTCGAGGAGATCGACGTCACCCCCAAGAACACGAGCCGCATCGCCGCCCAGCACGCCAAGGCCGAGATCAACGCCATCGTGCGCAACTCCGCCCGCGAGCAGATCTACGAGGAGTTCGCCGGCCGCATCGGTGACCTCATCAGCGGTACCGTGCTGCAGTCCACGCCCGACTTCACGATCGTCAAGATCCGCGAGGGCGTCGAGGCCGAGCTTCCGCACTTCGACCAGCGCCGTTACGAGAACGAGCGCAACGAGCGTCCGATGGGCGAGCGTTATCTGCACAATCAGCACATCAAGGCCGTGATCATCGACGTTCGCGACCCCAACTCCAACCTGCAGCCGGTTCGTGGCGAGCACAGCCGTCCGCCGATTGTCATCTCCCGTACCCACCCCGAGCTTATGCGTCGTCTGTTTGAGCAGGAGGTGCCCGAGATCTATGAGGGCACCGTTCAGATCAAGTCGATCGCCCGCGAGCCCGGCCAGCGCTCCAAGGTCGCCGTCCACTCGCTCGACGATCGCCTGGATCCCGTTGGCGCCTGCGTCGGCCCCAAGGGCAGCCGTGTTCGCGCCGTCGTGGGCGAGCTCCGTGGCGAGCGCGTCGACGTCATCCTGTGGGATGCCGATCCGGCCGTCTACGTCGCCAACGCCCTGTCGCCCGCCAAGGTCACCCGCGTCCTTATCGACGAGGAGAAGGCCTACGCCGGCGTTATCGTGCCCGACGACCAGCTGTCCCTCGCCATCGGCAAGGAGGGCCAGAACGCCCGCCTCGCCGCGCGCCTGACCGGCTGGCACATCGACATCAAGTCCGAGACCCTTGCCGCCGACATCCTCAAGAACGTTCCCGTTCACGAGGAGCCCGCCGCCGACCTGATCGGTGACGAGGAGGACGAGGACGTCCGTCGCTGCGAGTTCGTGTCCGAGGACGGCATCCAGTGCCGCAACCAGGCCCGTCCCGGCTCCCGTTTCTGCGGTGTCCACGACACCGACGCCTTCGATGATGCGGAGGACCTGATCTAGCGCGCGGTCGCGCCGGGCAGGTCCCAGCGCATACCCCACGCTCGTTCAGTCTCTAGGCACCCAAGGTGCCAGAAAGGGTAGGTGAAGTCATATGGCAAAAGTCCGTGTGTCCACCCTGGCCAAAGAGTTCGGCATGACCTCTAAGGAACTGATGGGTCATCTCGCCGAAATGAAGATTCCCGCTAAGTCCGCTTCCTCCGCTCTGGAGGACGCCTACGTCGCCATGGTCCGCAAGCAGCTCGCCTCGGTGATCGAGGCCCGCGCCCAGGAAGTCGAGGCCGCCAAGCAGGCCGAGGAGCAGGCCGCTGCCGCCGAGGAGGCAGCACGCGCTGCCGAGGCCGAGCGCGAGCGCATCGCCGCCGAGAAGGCACGCGAGGAGGAGCGCCGTCAGTTCGCCGCCGCCCAGGCTGCCGAGGAGGCCGCCCGTGCCGAGGCCGAGGCCAAGAAGAAGGCCGAGCAGGAGCGTCTTGCTCGCGAGAAGGAGGAGGCCGCCCGCGAGGCCCAGCGCCGCGCCGTTCCCGCTTCCGACTCCGGTTCGCGTTTCCGCTCTCTGCTTGACCAGATCGCCGCACAGGAGACTGTGCTCAAGGAGAAGAAGGACGCCGAGCAGAAGGCCAAGGCCGAGCGCGCCGCCGAGCGCGGTAACCGTCGTGGCGGCAACAACGACCGCCGCGGTGGCCGTCGTAACGATCGTAACGCCTCCGACAACAACTCCGAGCGCAACGCCTCCGAGAGTCATCCGCACAGCCATCGCACCAACGCCAGCAACAACGTTGCTGGCGGCATGGACTTCCCCAACCCCGATAAGCAGGGCAAGGGCAAGAAGCGCAAGGGCGGTCACAACAACGAAGAGGACCGCTATAGCCGCATGGCTCGCGAGGCCGAGGAGTACAGCCGCGAGAAGGTGCTCGAGGAGGCTCGTGCTGCCGTCGAGGAGGCCTCTCGTGAGTCCACCGGTCGCCGCAAGAAGCGCAAGGAGAAGCGCGAGCGCGAGGCTGCCAAGGCTCAGGAGGAGCGCAAGATAGAGGAGGCGTTGGCCCAGGGCGTGAACCCCGAGGAGCTCGACGCCATCAAGGTCTCCCAGGGCGTTACCGTCCAGGAGCTTGCCGAGGCGCTCGACGTTCCGGCCAACGACATCATCAAGCGCCTGTTCCTGCTGGGTACGCCGCTCACCATGACGCAGTCCATGTCCGACGACCTCGTCGAGCTCGTTGCCGACGACCTGGGCCGTCAGATCAAGATCATCACCCCCGAGGAGGAGAACACCTTCTCGTTCTACGACGATCCCGCCGACCTTAAGCCGCGCGCCCCGGTCGTCACCGTCATGGGCCACGTCGACCACGGCAAGACGAGCCTCCTCGACGCCATCCGTCACACCGGCGTCGCTGCCGGCGAGGCGGGCGGCATTACCCAGGCAATCGGCGCTTCGCAGGTTATGATCAACGACCGCAAGATCACCTTCATCGATACCCCGGGTCACGCCACCTTTACGGCTATGCGTGCCCGTGGTGCCAAGGTGACCGACATCGTCATTCTGATCGTCGCCGCCGACGACGGCGTCATGCCCCAGACGGTCGAGTCGATCAACCACGCCAAGGCTGCCGGCGTACCCATCGTCGTCGCCGTCAACAAGATCGATAAGCCGGGTGCCAACCCCGACCGCGTGCGCCAGGAGCTCACCGAGTACGGTGTCATCCCCGAGGAGTGGGGCGGACAGAACATGTTCGTCAACATCTCGGCGAAGCAGAAGATCGGTATCGACGATCTTCTCGAGACCGTGCTGCTCCAGGCCGATGTACTCGAGCTCAAGGCCAACCCGGACACCTTTGCCTCCGGCAACGTCCTCGAGGCCAAGCTCGACAAGGGCCGCGGCTCGGTCGCTACCGTGCTCGTGACCCGCGGTACCCTGCACGTGGGCGATACGCTGGTCGCCGGCCTCACCTACGGCCGCGTCCGCGCCATGCTCGACCCCAAGGGCCGCACCGTCACCGAGGCCGGTCCCTCCGACGCCGTCGAGATCCTGGGCCTGCAGTCCGTGCCCAACGCCGGTGACGAGTTCCGCGTGTTCGAGGACGAGCGCGAGGCTCGCGCCCTTGCCGACGAGCGTTCGCTCAAGGCCCGTATCGAGGAGCAGAGCCGCGTCAAGCACGTCACGCTCGAGAACCTCTTCGAGACCATTGCAGACGCCGAGGTCAAGGAGCTCAACCTGATCATCAAGGCCGACGTCCAGGGTTCCATCGAGGCCCTTCAGGATTCGCTCGACAAGATGGATCAGTCCGAGGTTCGTATCAACACGATCCACTCCGCCGTTGGTGCCATCAACGAGACCGACGTCGTCCTGGCCGACGCCTCCAACGCCATCATCATCGGCTTTGGTGTCCGTCCCGACGGTAAGGCCCGCTCCGCTGCCGAGCGCGAGGGCGTCGAGATCCGTTGCTACGACGTCATCTACAAGTGCCTCGAGGAACTCGACGCTGCCCGTATCGGCATGCTTAAGCCCACCGAGGTCGAGGTCTCCACGGGTACCGCGACCGTCCTGGACACCTTCAAGGTGCCCAAAGTCGGTATCGCCGCCGGTGTCCGTGTCGAAGAGGGCGAGATCGCCGCGACCGATTCCGTGCGTCTGGTGCGCGACGGCATCGTGGTCTTCAACGGCAAGATCGCCTCGATGCGCCACTACAAGGACGAGGCCAAGAGCCTCAAGAGCGGTTCCGAGGGCGGCATTGGCCTGGAGAACTTCCAGGACATCAAGCCCGGCGACCAGATCGAGGGTTACCGCATCGACCAGGTTGCCCGTACCGAGTAGGGGGTGGCGCTATGAAGCAAACGCAGGCAACCCGTCGTCTGGGCGAGCAGCTTCGCGAGAAGCTCGGTTATATCCTGCTCTTTGAGGTTTCCGATCCGCGTCTTGACCTGGTTACTTTGACCGCGGTCGAGGTCGCGGTGGACCGTTCGTTCGCGCGTGTGTTCGTGTCGTGCGATGCGAGCCGCTACGACGAGGTCATGGAGGCGCTCGCAAGCGCTAAGGGCCGTATTCGCAGCTTGTTGGCTCGCTCGCTCGATTGGCGTGTTACGCCCGAGCTCGATTTTCGCATCGATCGCTCGACCGATGAGGCCGAGCGCATCACGCGTGCGCTGGAAAACGTTCCCGCCACGCTTGCGATCGAAAAGGACGAGGACGGCTATCCGATAGCGGATGCCGCCCAGGAGGCAGCTTTAGATGACTAATTCCGCCGACCTCGCCTCGTGCGAGTCTGCAGATATTCAGCGACGCATCCTCGAGCTCATCGAGGGTGCGTCCTCCATTGCGATTTCGGGACACACTTCTCCCGATGGCGACGCCCTGGGCTCCGTGTTGGGTCTGGGCCTCTCGCTTATGAAGTTTTTCCCTAACAAGGACATTGCCCTGCTGCTGGCAGACGATGATCCGGTTCCGCGCATCTACCGCTTTATGGAAGGCTCCGATCGCCTGGTTCCGGCATCTGCGTATACCGGCAATCCGGACCTGTTCATCTCGGTGGACGTGCCGGTCGTCGAGCGTCTCAATAATTCCGCCGAGGTGCTTCGTCGCTCCAAGCATGTGGTGTGCTTCGATCACCATCCGGCGCGCGAGGAGTTTGCCGAGCTCAGCCTGAGGCGCGTCGAAGCTGCAGCCTGCGCCATGATCATCGACCGCTTCTTGGACAATTGCGGCATTGTCGCACGTGATGGCGTTGCGACCTGCCTGCTGTGTGGTTTGGTTACCGATACCGGCCGTTTTCAGTACCAAAACGCCGATGCAGCCGCGTTCCATGCAGCCTCGCGTCTGGTTGCCCACGGTGCCGATCCGGCGCGTGTGGCACTCGAGGTCTACCAGAGCATGCGCGTTGAGTTTTTGCACCTCAAGTCCATCGTTATGGGCCGCATTAAGACGGTGGCCCACGGGCGCGTCGCGTATAGCTACGCGTACCAGAGTGACCTTGAGGCGTGCGGTGTCACCTCGGATGAGTGCGACGGTCTGGTTGACGTGGTGCGCTCGGTGATGGGCGTCGAGGTCTGCCTGTTCCTGAAGGGCATTGAGGGCGATACCAAGGTGCGCGGCAACCTGCGCTCCAAGGGTGACCTCAACGTGTCCGAGATCGCTGCTGCCTTTGGCGGAGGCGGACATCCTGCTGCCGCCGGTTTCTCCAACAACGGAACGATTCTCGAGACGCTCACCGTGGCACTTCCCATGCTGGCCGAACTGGTAGGGGAGGATCCCGCTTCGGTGACCGTCGAGCTTTAACTTTTTGGATGGTACATGGCTCGTCGTACGCCTTCTCAACTGAATATGCTGCTCGCCGTCGATAAGCCGGTGGGCTGCACGTCCCACGATGTGGTTTCGCAATGCCGGCGCGCCCTCCATGAGCGACGCGTCGGCCATGCCGGCACGCTCGACCCCATGGCATCGGGTGTCATGGTGGTGGGTGTGGGCCAGGCCACCCGTCTGCTGGGCATGCTCACGCTCGATACCAAAAGCTATGTCGCCGACATCTCGTTTGGCGCCGAGACCAATACCGATGATGCGGAGGGCGAGGCGGTCCGCACGGTGGCTGTTGCCAACGAGCTCCGCGATCCTGCCTATGCCCGTGAGCGCTTGGCCGCTATGCTGGGTCCGCAGATGCAGGTGCCGCCGGCGTTTTCGGCTATCTCGGTCAATGGCGTTCGCGCCTACAAGTCTGCTCGCGAGGGCAATGCGGTGGACCTACCTCCGCGCCCCGTCGAGGTCTATGCCGCCGACCTGATCGCCGTGGGAGGCGAAGGTGATACGTGTGTGTGGACCGTGGCGTTCTCAGTGAGCAAGGGTACCTATATCCGTGCGCTCGCTCGCGATTTGGGCCGCGCCTGCGAGAGCGCCGCGCACATTTCCGCGCTGCGCCGCACGGCCTCCGGTGTTGTTTCCATTGGCGCTTGTCATGCGGTCGAGGAGCTTTCTCCCGAGTCCGCGGCTGGCTTTGCCCTGGATCCCATTGCGGCCTTGGGCGCCACGCGTGTTGACTTGCCGGGCAATCTTGCCGACGACCTGCTCTACGGCCGACGCATTCCCGTTGAGCGTGCGCTTGCCGATTTCGATTCCGCGAAGGCGCCTTTTGCGTTGGTGCTCGATGGGGGACTCAAGGCGCTTGCCCGCATTGAGAGTGGCCGCTTTGTCATGGAGCACGTGTTTCCGCAGGCAATCGGCGGTGTTCGATGATGTTGTCCGCTCGTGAGCTCGCGCGTATCTTTTTCGAGGGCGAGTCGGACGAGGCCCGCATCGTCACTGCCGATGCGTTTGATGAGTGCGAGCACTTGGGTGCTGCATCGATTGCCATCGGCGTGTTCGATGGCGTTCACCGTGGACACCGGGAACTCATCGAAGCGCTTGTCCGTGATGCCCGTGCCCATGACTGCAAGGCTGTCGTGGTCACTTTCGATCCCGATCCGGACGTTGTGGTGAGTCCTTCGCCCGCTCAAAAATTGATGACGACGGCCGACCGTCTACATGCCCTGGCTCAAACCGGGGTCGATGCGGTGGTGGCCGTTCCCTTTACGCCTGAGGTTGCGGCGCTTGACCATGTTGATTTTCTCTCGCTGGTGTCGCGTCTGGTCGACATTCGATCGATTCGCGTTGGCAGCGACTTTAGGCTGGGTTGTGGCGGTGCTTCTGGTGTTGCCGAGATGCGCGCCTGGGGTGTCGAGCGCGGCGTTGACGTATACGGGCACGACTTGCTTTGCGAGGGCGGTGAGGCCATTTGCGCCACCCGCATTCGTCATGAGCTGGGACAGGGCCATGTGGAGCTTGCTGCTGAGTTGCTCGGCCGCCCGTATATGGTGCGCGGCGGTGTTATTCGCGGCCGTCACGAGGGTTCTGGCATGGGCTTTCCCACGGCAAACCTACATGTTCCCGACGGCATTCAGGTGCCTGCCGATGGCGTGTATGAGGGCCTGGTGCTGGTCAACGACATCGTGTGGCCCGCTGCCGTTAACGTCGGACTGCCGCCGACGTATGCTGACGATGCGGCATCTGCGCATCTCGAGGCCAATTTAATTGGTTATACGGGCGACCTGTATGGCGCTTCCGTTTCGCTGGCGTTTACGCGCTGGCTGCGTCCGTCGCGCGTGTTCGATTCGCTGGATGAGTTGATCGCGACCGTCGAGGGTAATATCGAAGATATTCGTCACAACTTGGGCGAGCAGGGGGTGAGCGTCCGTGATTAGCGATGAGGAAAAAGACCAGGTCCGCGCTGCGTCCGACCTAGTTGCCATCGTGCAGGAAACGGTTGAGCTCAAGCCCCGCGGCCATGAGTTTTGGGGCTGCTGCCCCTTTCATGGCGAAAAGACGCCGTCCTTCCACATAATCCCTGCCACGCAGGTGTGGCATTGCTTTGGCTGCGGCGAAGGCGGCGATGTCTTCACCTATATCATGAAGCGCGAGAACCTGAGCTTTCCCGAGTCAATCCGATATTTGGCCGATCGCGCGGGTATTGAGCTGCATGACACCGGAGATCGCCGCGAGCGCGGTACCAAGCGTGCCCGAATCTACGATCTGTGCGCCGAGGCCGCCCAGTTCTACCACACCATGCTT
Source organism: Collinsella sp. AF19-1LB (assembly GCF_003459655.1). NCBI lineage: Bacteria > Bacillati > Actinomycetota > Coriobacteriia > Coriobacteriales > Coriobacteriaceae > Collinsella > Collinsella sp. AF19-1LB. The sequence goes on along the minus strand of NZ_QRWO01000001.1, from coordinate 184,767 downwards.
ATGCGCGGTAAGGACGGCCGTCCGCGCGAGTACTTTGCCAGCCGCGGCATGGGTGGCGACGTCTGCCGCCGCTACTGCCTGGGCTTTGCGCCTGGCCGCAACGCGCTGGTGTCGCACCTGTCCCAGGCGGGTTTTACCCCGCAGGAGATGATCGATGCCAACGTTGCCGTGAGCCGCGGGCGCGGGCAGCTTGCTGACCGCTTCTACGACCGCGTGATGTTCCCCATCTTTGACGAGCAGGGTCACAACATTGCCTTTGGTGGTCGCATCATGGGTGACGGCCAACCCAAGTACCTCAATACCGCCGAAACGAGCGTGTTTCATAAAAAGCGAAACCTCTACGGCTTTAATTGGGCCAAGGAGTTTATCGTCGCGCAGGATACCGCCATCGTGGTGGAGGGCTATACCGACTGCATCGCCTGTTGGGAAGCGGGGATTAAAAACGTTGTCGCCACGCTGGGCACCGCGCTCACGGAGCATCACGTCAAGACGCTCACCCGCTTTGCCAAGCGCATCGTGTATATGTTTGACGGCGATGCTGCCGGTCAAAAGGCCGCTCGCCGTGCGATTCAGTTTATCGAGCAGGATTCTATGGACCTGCGCTGCGTGGTACTGCCCGACGGTAACGATCCCATGGAGTTCATCACGGCGCACGGCGGAGGGGAGCTGCAGAAACGCATTGACGCCGCGGAGCCGCTCATGGACTTCGTGTACCGTTCGCTTCAGGAGTCGAGCGACATCTCCACGCCGGGCGGTCGCGCCAAGGCGCTGGAGGATGCGCTGACGCTTATCTATCCGCTGCGCGACAGCTATATGATCGACACGTACTTTATTCAAATTGCCGACCTGTTGGGTTTGGATCTGGAGACAGTTCGTGCGAGCTCGGGCCGTGTGTTTCGCGATGTCGCCAAGCGCGAGGATGCCGAGCGCCGCCGCGAACAGAACTATGAGCGCCAGCGGGCGCAGGCTGAGCGGTCCGGTAGCGCGGGCGGTCGGGCGTCGGGTTCTCGCGATGCCGGTCGCGGTGCTTGGGCGTCGGGCGCGACGCCGGCAGTAGCGGCGCCGGTCGAGGAAGAGCCGTACGACTATGTCCCGCTCGATGCCTACGGTGCCGCGCCCGTGGAGGTCGTCGACGACCTGCCGCCGATCGACGTGCCTGATGGTATGGGTGCTGCACCTGTGACTGATGGTTCGGGCGCTCCGGCTGCGGCGGCGCCGATGGTTCTTACTGATCTTGAGCGTAAGTCCTTGGCAGGGGAGCGTGAGCTGCTGACCATGCTCACGAGCTACCCCGACCTGTTCCGCACGTATGCCGACCGCATCTGCTCTATCGAGTGGGTTGACCCACGTCACGAGTCCATCGCATGGGCCGTTCTGGCAACTCCGCCGGGAACCGATCCTGCAGCCTGCATGGATGCGGCGCGCTCGGTGTGTCCCGAGGCGGCAACGCTTGTGAGTGCCGGGCGCATCTCGGCGACGAGCAAGCACCCCACCGAGACGAACATCGTGTTTATGCTCGATACGCTCGAGCTCTACACCATCAAGCGCCGCATGCGTGCCGCACAGGCCAAGCTGCGCCAGGACCGTTCGCTCGACGATGAGGCCCGTCGCGCGCTGACCGTGCAGGCCGCGCAGGATTCGCAGCGTCAACGCGAACTGCAAAAGTCGATCGGCGGCGTGGCGGACCCGTTCCGTTTGATCGGTCTGGAGGCCGCAGGCACCGAACAGGCCTAGATGTTGTGGTCAACCAGCGTATTCTTGCCTATATCCAGTCCTCTTTTTGGGTATAGACGTCAATGTGTGTGCTAAAGTATTGAGTCCTGTGGACTATGAAGGGAGAATCTGTGCCAAAAAAGACTGAGAGCACGGGTACTGGGCTGGAATCCTACGTTGCAAAGCTCATGGGCAACGGCTCAAACAGGACTTCGGTAACCGAGGACGAGATTCAGGTCGCCCTGAAGGATATCGATGTTTCTGACGAGCAGCTCACCGCGGTGTATTCCGCGCTGCGCAACAGCGGCATCCAGATTATCTCCGCGAGCGGTAACGACGACGCCCCCATGGACGTCGACGATGACGATAACGATACCGATACTGACGATTTCGATGATGACGACGAGCACGATTCCGGCTCGCTTGACGATCACGAGCTCAAGATGGCCCGTCAGGCCGATGCCGAGATGGGTTCTTCCAAGAGCAAGAAGAAGCGCACCGTGCGCACGTCCCGTTCACGCTCCCGCGTGCGTGGCATCGATGCCTCCACGGTGATGCTGACCGGCGACCCGGTTCGTATGTACCTCAAGGAGATCGGCAAGGTCGACCTGCTGACCGCCTCCGAAGAGGTCGATCTGGCCATGAAGATCGAGGCCGGTCTCGAGGCCACCGAGAAGCTCGAGGCTGCCGATGCCGGCGAGCTCGAGCTCACGCGTGCCGAGATGCGTCGTCTTACGCGCATTGAGAACGTGGGCCTCGAAGCCAAGCAGGCACTCATCAGCGCAAACCTGCGTCTGGTTGTCTCCATCGCCAAGCGCTATGTCGGCCGCGGCATGCTGTTCCTGGACCTGATCCAAGAGGGCAACCTCGGTCTGATTCGCGCCGTCGAGAAGTTCGACTACCAGAAGGGCTTCAAGTTCTCCACGTACGCCACGTGGTGGATCCGTCAGGCCATTACGCGCGCTATCGCCGACCAGGCCCGTACCATCCGTATTCCCGTGCATATGGTCGAGACTATCAACAAGCTCGTCCGCGTGCAGCGCCAGCTCCTTCAGGACCTGGGTCGCGACCCGACCCCCGAGGAGATCGGTGCCGAGATGGACATGAGCGCCGACCGCGTCCGCGAGATCCAGAAGATCTCGCAGGAGCCCGTGTCGCTCGAGACCCCCATCGGCGAGGAAGAGGATTCCCAGCTGGGCGACTTCATCGAGGACTCCCAGGCAATCGTTCCGCCCGATGCCGCCAGCTTCTCCATGCTGCAGGAGCAGCTCACTCAGGTGCTCGACTCGCTTGCCGATCGTGAGCGCAAGGTTATCGAGCTGCGCTTTGGCCTTGTCGACGGACATCCCCGTACGCTCGAGGAAGTCGGCCGCGAGTTTGGCGTCACGCGCGAGCGTATCCGCCAGATCGAGTCCAAGACCTTGGCCAAGCTCCGCCACCCCAGCCGTTCGAGCAAGCTGAAGGACTATATCGAAAGCTAGTCAAGCAAGAAGCGCCCTCAAGCACATCCGCCTGGGGGCGCTTTCATGTAGTCATTGGGGACGTTCTTGAATGACTAGTCATTCAAGAACGTCCCCAATGACTAGGTCGGAAAAATTCTCAAAAAAGTTCTTGCCCTAAGCTGATTCGTCCGTATAATAAACTTCGTTGCTTGAGAGCACGCACCTATTCCTCGGTAGCTCAATGGTAGAGCACGCGGCTGTTAACCGCGCTGTTGTAGGTTCGAGTCCTACCCGGGGAGCCAGAATTTCTCAGCCCATTTCGCTGGGCTTTTTAATTCCTCGGTAGCTCAATGGTAGAGCACGCGGCTGTTAACCGCGCTGTTGTAGGTTCGAGTCCTACCCGGGGAGCCAGGTTGTAAAACCCGTCGCTTAAGCGGCGGGTTTTTTCATGCCGCGACCACTTGACTCGAACGTTGCCATATCAACATTTCGTGTCGAGGATGTAATCCCGCGACCCACCACCTCAACATGGCGCGGTCGTTGTAAAATATTGCAATGATTGCTCCCACGACATGGTGCCGCGAGCACCAGATAAGGAGATTCTTGTGTCTGAGACCATTAACGGCAGCCTGAGCGTCTCGAACGACGTTATTGCCGATATTGCCGGTTATGCCGCGATGACGTGCTATGGCGTCGTCGGTATGGCTGAGCAGCTCCAGGGCGCCGAGAGCGTGCGCCTGCTTGCCGGCCAGCGCCTCCGCAAGGGCGTGCTTGTCTCCGCCGACGAGAACGGCCTTACGGTCGATCTTCACGTCGTGCTCGAGAACGGCGTCAACATGAAGTCCGTCTGCCACAATCTTTCGAGCTCCGTTGCCTTCACCCTGCAGGAGATCGCCCAGATCGATCCCGCCAGCCTTAAGATCGGCATCCATATCGACGCGCTCAAGAGCCGTCTGAACTAGCATCCGAAAACGGAGATTCAAATACCCATGATTGCAAAGACCATTCGCACCTGTTTTCCGATCGCTGCGGCTGCCGTTTCCGACAAGGCCGAGGAGATCAACAAGCTCAACGTCTTTCCCGTGCCCGACGGCGACACCGGCACCAACATGTCGCTCACGCTCGCCTCGGTGACCAAGGAGCTTTCTGCCCTTCCCGCCGATGCCGACATGGAGGCCATTGCCGGCGCCATCACCCACGGCTCCCTGATGGGCGCCCGCGGCAACTCCGGCGTCATCACTTCGCAGATCCTGCGCGGCGTGGCCGAGGGTCTTGTCTCTGCCGACGAGCCCATTACGTCCGCCAACATTGCCTATGCGTTCCGCCGAGCCGTCAAGGTCGCCTTCCAGGCCGTCCGTAAGCCCATCGAGGGCACGATCCTCACGGTGCTGCGCGATGTCTCGACCAAGGCCGACGAGTGCGAAAAGAAGAAGTTCTCGGCCGAGGATGCGCTCGACGCTATCGTCGTCGAGGCCTACCAGTCCGTCGCCCGCACGCCCGACCTGCTGCCCGTTCTGAAGGAGAACGGCGTGGTCGACTCCGGCGCCTTCGGCTTTGCTATTTTCCTTGAGAACTTTGTTGCCGCTGCGCTTGGCCGCAGCACCGTTGTCGAGGATTTCTCTGCCACGTTTGATTCCGCTGGCTCTGCCCGCGACGCGGCCCTTGGTCGTGTTGAGATCGAGGCCAACGACGACTGGGAGGGCTCGGAGTTCCGCTACTGCAACGAGTTCCTCTTTAAGGCCGACGCTCCTTTTGACGAGGACGAGTGCCTCAAGTTCCTGGGCTCCATGGGTGACTGTGAGTTGCTCGTGGGCGCCTACCCCGACTACAAGATCCACGTGCACTCCAACACCCCCAACCTGGTGCTCGAGCACATGCTGCAGCTCGGTCAGATCTACGAGGTCTTTATCCACAACATGGAGATGGAGGCCCACGACCGTACCGCCAAGATTCATGAGGACCAGGAGAAGGCTGCCGAGCCCGCCAAGGCGCTGGGCTTTGTCGCCGTTGCCGCCGGTTCGGGCGAGGCCGACATCCTCAAGTCCCTCGGCGTCGACGTGATCGTGTCGGGTGGTCAGACCATGAACCCCTCGACTGCAGACCTGCTGGGCGCTGTCGACCAGGTCAACGCGACCTCGGTTATCATCCTGCCCAACAACGGTAACATCCGCATGGCTGCCGAGGCCGCCGCCTCTGCCTGCACCGACAAGAAGGTCGCCGTCGTTCCCACCAAGACCGTTCCGCAGGCCTTCTCCGCGCTGTTCGCGGTCCTGCCCGATTCCGATCTCGAGGACGCCGTCGCCGCTATGGTTGACGCCATCAGCGAGGTCCGCGATGGCGAGGTCACCCGCGCCGTGCGCGACTCCAGCGCCTCGGACGGCTCCCCGATTCACTCCGGTGACGTCATGGGTATCATTGCCGGTTCCATCGATGTGGTCGGCTCCGATGTGAAACAGGTCACGCTCGATTGTATCAACCGTATGCAGGAGGAAGAGGAGGGCGACGCGCTGACGATTCTGGCCGGCGAGGAGCTGTCCGATGAAGCCTTCCAGGAGATCGTCGACGCTATCGAGGAGGCTCAGCCCGACCTGGAGATCGACGCCCATCGTGGCGAGCAGCCGCTCTATCCCGTGATCTTCTCGATCGAGTAGGCATCTGCCCATGTCTGAGCTCTGCTCCGTGCCGCGCGTCTCGGATCGCTTTGCCCAGAGCAATGCGCTCGACGAGGATATCGCGCGACTCAAATATGTTTCGGGTAAACGTGAGGAGGCCCTTCGCCGTCTGGGAATTCGGACGGTGGGGGACCTCCTTCTGCATATCCCTCATCGATACCTGGACTTTACGCGCTCCTGGTCCATCGAGATGGCGCCCATCGGTACCGTGTGCACCATCATCGCCACGGTCGACCGTATCGTTCAAAAGAAGCCGCGTCCGCGCATGCAGGTGACCGAGGTCTCACTCGTTGACGAGACGGGCGTGCTGCAGGTCGCCTTTTTCCGTCAGCCTTGGATTGCCCAGCAGCTTAAGCAGGGCGACCGCCTGGCCGTGATGGGCAAGGTCGAGTTTGCCTACGGTTTTAAGCAGATGGCCTCGCCGCACTTTGAAAAGCTCGATGACGGGCGTGCTGCGGGCACCATTTTGCCGGTCCATTATGTGAGTGACGGCGTGAGCCAGGCATGGATGCGCCGCATCGTAAGTGGCGCGCTCGAGGTCGTCGGCAATCCCTTCGACCCGATTCCCGCACGCTTGCGCGTTAAGCGTCGCCTGATGAGCAATGCTCGTGCGCTTCGATCAATTCACTTTCCCTCGAGCATGGCTGAGCGCGATATCGCGCGCGCACGGCTTGCCTACGAGGAGTGCCTTTACCTGCAGCTGGCGCTGCGCCTGCGCAACGACGGCAGCCTGGTCGATGTGGTGCCCTACGCCCACGCCGCGGGCGAGCACCTGGCCGCGCTCAAGCAGGCCCTGCCATTTTCGCTGAGCGACGAGCAGGAGGCCGCGTTCCAAGATATCCTGCGCGATATGTGCGATGGCGGGCGCGTGATGAACCGCCTGCTGCTGGGCGATGTCGGTACCGGTAAGACCGCCGTTGCCGCCTGCGCGCTGGCTGTGGCTACCGATAGCGGCACGCAGGCCTGCGTTATGGCGCCCACGGGCGTGCTGGCGCGTCAATATGCCGATAAGACCGGCCCCTTGCTCTCGCAGGCTGGCATGACCTGGGCGCTCCTGACGGGCGCCACGCCAGCGGCCGAGCGCGAGCGGATCCATGCCCAGCTGGAATCGGGCGAGCTCGATGTCCTCTTTGGCACCCACGCGGTGCTTTCGGATAACGTGGCGTTCAAGCATCTGTCGCTCGTGGTCATCGATGAGCAGCACCGGTTTGGCGTCGGCCAACGCAACGCCCTGCGTGCGAAGGGCCCTGGTGCCGATCTGCTCGTTATGACGGCAACGCCCATCCCACGTACGCTGGCGCTTTCGGTCTACGGCGATCTGGACACGAGCATCATCCGCCATCGGCCCGTCCCTGGCGCTGGCGTGACGACACGCGTGCTTACCGAGTCGAGCCGCGACCTTGCCTATGGCGCCATCCGCGAGGCGCATGAAAAGGGTCAGCAGGCCTACGTGATTTGCCCGCTCGTGGAGCCGAGTGACTCGGCCGATGATCTGGAGGACGTGCCCGGTATCGCCCGCGACGACGAGGGCCGCGTGACGGTCCCCGTGCCGCTGCACGATACGGCGACCGAGCTCGATCGCCTGCGTCTGGCGTTGCCGGGTCTTGCCATCGAGCGCCTTCACGGCCGCATGCCAGCGGGGGAGAAGGACCAGGTTATCGATGCCTTTAAGCGTGGCGAGATCGACGTGCTCGTCTCGACTACGGTGGTCGAGGTGGGCGTCGACGTGCCCAACGCCACCGTCATGGTCATCGAGAACGGTGAGCGCTTTGGCTTGGCGGCCCTGCACCAGCTGCGCGGTCGCGTGGGCCGCGGCAGCGTGTCGGGCACCTGCCTGGTCATGACGCACTCCAAGGGCAATGGCGGCGCCTCGGCGGCACAAGACCGCCTCCAGTCGCTCGAAAAGACCTCGGACGGCTTTACGCTCGCCCAGATGGACCTGCGTCTGCGCCACGAGGGCGAGATTCTGGGTTATCGTCAACACGGCGGCATTACCTTGCGCTTTGTGGACCTGGACGCCGACGAGGATCTTATCGAATGGGCCCATTTGGACGCGGTCGAGCTCTTGCGGTATGCTTGCAACCTTGACTCCGTGGCGACGCGCCCCTTGCGCGACGCGGTCGCCATGCGTTATCGACATATCTTTAAGGAGGTCAGCGGAGGATGAGAATCATCGGCGGTGAATGGCGCGGCCGCAAGATCGAAGAGCCGCGTGGACGCGATGTCACCCGTCCTACGACCGATCGCGTGCGCGAGGCATGTGCATCCATGGTCATGTCGGCGTTCGATTTCGATTTGGACGAGGTCCGCGTGCTGGATGCCTTTGGCGGCTCCGGTGCCCTGGGAATCGAGATGCTCTCGCGTGGCGCCCGCTCGCTCACCACGTTCGAGATCGATCGCAATGCCGCCCGTCTGATCACCAAGAATATCGAGTCGCTGTGCGGCGACCGCTCGCGTTGGCGCGTCGTTACCGGCGATGTGTTGGCGAGCGCCTCGCGCGGCCGTGTGCCGGGTGGCCCCTTTGATCTGGTCCTGCTCGATCCGCCCTATGCCTTTGGCGCCGAGCCGGTCGAGGAGCTGCTGCAAAACCTAGCTCAGCAAGGCTTGCTGGCACAGGGTGCCTATGCGCTGTTTGAGCACGCTGCCGCCGACGCGGGCGCTCACCCGACCGGTTTTGAGACCGTGCGAGAGAAGCGCTACGGCATAACCTCGGTTGACTTGCTGCGCTGGGTGGCCGAGGACGAGAACGACCTTGCTGACAAGAACGAAAATAACGAGGAAGCGCCTTGGGAGGACGCCCATGAATGACACCATCAACCGCGTGATCGTCCCGGGCACCTTCGATCCCATCACGTTTGGCCATATCGATGTGATCCGCCGCGCCCGTCGCATCTTTCCCAGCGTGATCGTCGCTGTTGCCGAGTCGCAGGGTAAAAACGGCGTGGGCACCACGTTTATGCTCGATGAGCGCGTGGCGCTGGCTCGCGAGGCGCTCGGTGATATCGACGGCGTCGAGGTCCTGCCCTTTACCGGCCTCTTGGTCGACTTCGCTCGCGAGCAGGGGGCGGGGGCCGTGGTCAAGGGCCTGCGCGCCATGACCGACTTTGAGTACGAGCTGCAGCAGGCAGACCTCAACTATCGCTTGGATAACGAGCTGGAGTCCATCTTTGTCATGAGTGCGCCGCAGTACGGCTATATCTCGAGTTCGGTCGTTCGCCAGATCGCCTCGCTCGGCAGCGATGTATCGACGTTTGTCCCGCCCAACGTGGTCGAAGCGCTCAGACACCGCTTTTCGTGACGTTTTTTATTGCCTGGTGGCATGTGGTAAACTAGCACGATGATATGTTACCTATGAAAGGAGACCGGATGCCGGGCGAGAATTTTCCTGGCGATAGGATCGTCAGCTTGGTCGATGAGCTCGAAGGGCTGATCGAGGAAGCCAAGCCGCCTTTCGGCAAGAACGCTCAGTTCAAGGTCATCGACGCCGACGTGTTCTTCAACATCCTCGACGAGATCCGCATGAGCTATCCCGAGGAGTGGCAGAAGTCCCGCCGTATCCTTAAGGAGCGCGAGGAGCTTATGGCTTCCGCCGCCGCCCAGGCCGATTCCATCATCGCCGACGCTCAGCAGCAGGCCCTCACCATTGCCGGTGAGCAGGAGATCGTCCGCTTAGCGCAGCAGCAGGCCGACGACATCCGTGATCGTGCCCAGCAGTACGAGCGCGAGACGCGTTATGCTGCCGAGGACTACGCAGAGCAGGTCTTTACGCACCTGGAGGAGAACCTCAAGAGCCTGACCGGCACCGTTACCCGTTGCCGTCAGCAGCTCAACGAGGGTGCCGCCCAGCAGAATGGTCAGTGGTAATGGCTGAGTTCCCGAGCGTTACCGTCGATCTTTCTGAGCAGCTCGAGTTTCCTGGAGATTCGTATCCGCTGACCGGTAAGGTCGATGTCGCCACCTACACGGTGGGCGAGAAGGAGTACCAGCTACAGGACGGCATCGACTACGACGTTGTCTTTACCAATGCCGGTACCGGTGTCTTGCTCACGGGCATGGTCCGCGCGCACGCCACCGGCGAGTGCGACCGTTGCCTGGAGCCCGCCTCGTTTGATATCGCCGGCGAGATCGAGGAGTTCTACCTCTTTGAGGAGCCCGAGGATCCCGAGGCCTACGAGGACGGCTACGAGCTCCTGGGTGAGGACCGCATCGTCGATCTGGGTGAGCCCATCAATGACGCGGTCGTTATGGACACGCCGTTTGTGGTGCTCTGCAAGCCCGATTGCCGCGGTCTGTGTCCCACTTGCGGTTGCAATCTCAACGTCGAGCAATGCGATTGCGCCGCCCAGGCAGAGGCAGAATGGGCTGCTGCCACGGAAAATCCATTTGCAGCATTGAAGAATCTCAAGCTCGATGAGTAAAACTGTGGTAGTATCGCTACTTGCGCGTAATCGCCACACTGGATAGTTCATAAGGAAGGTCACTATGCCCGTACCTAAACAAAAGCAGGGTCGTATCCGCACTCACACCCGTCGTTCCGCCAACATGAAGATCTCGGCTGCGGCTCAGTCCACGTGCCCCCGTTGCGGCGCTGTCAAGCTTCCGCACCACGTGTGCCCCAGCTGCGGTTTCTACAAGGACCGCGAGGTTATCGTTACCGAGTAACGGTATACTCTGGATGCGATGCCGTTCCAAATGGAACCACAATGGCCGGCTCAATGAGTCGGCCATTTTTGTATAAGGAGCATGTATATGAGTAACGTTCGCGTTTGTGTAGACGTTGTGGGCGGAGACGAGAAACCTCAGGTTGTTCTCGATGGTATCGAGGCTGCGCTTGCCGCCGATCCCGATATCGAGGTCTTGGCAGCTGGCCCCTCTGAAATCGTCAATCCCTTTGCTGCTTCCCATGCACGTGTTGAGGCCCTTGAGGCACCCGACGTTATCGCCATGGATGACGATCCTATTCGCGCCGTGATGACCAAGCGCAAGTCCTCGATCGTGCTTGCCTGCCGCGCCATCAAAAAGGGCAACGCGGACGCGTTCTTCTCCGCCGGCTCCACCGGCGCCATGACCGCCGCTGCTACCGCATACGTGACGCCGTTTAGGTATCAGGCCGAAGGCAAGAAGCAGCCGGTGCGCCCCTGTCTGACCAATGCGTTGCCCAATCGCGCCGGCGGTCTGACGGTGCTGTGCGATATGGGCGCCAACCCCGATGTCGAGGTCGATGACATGGTGCGTTTTGCCCAGATGGGTAGCGCCTATGCCCGCGTCGTCCTGGGCATCGAACATCCTCGCGTGGGCCTGCTTGGTAACGGCACCGAGGACGAGAAGGGTTCTAACTTTACCAAGGCCTGCTTCCCTGCTATGAAGGCCGCAGTTCCGGGCTTTGTGGGCAACTGCGAAGGCACCGACCTCACCTCGGGCAATTTCGATGTCGTTGTTGCCGACGGCATGTCGGGCAATATCGCTCTCAAGGCTACCGAGGGCGCTGCCAAGTTTTTGCTGCAGGAGCTCAAGGGCGCCTTTATGGCCTCGCTCGGCACCAAGATCGCCGCGCTGCTCATCAAAAAGCAGATGCGCGAGATTAAGGCCAAGCTCTCTGGTGATGCCAAGGGCGGCGCGATTCTTTTGGGCCTGCGTGGCGTGGTCCTGATCGGCCATGGCGCCACCTCGGTCGAGGCTGTTAAAAACGGTACGCTTGCGGCGGCCGAAGCCGTGCGCGCGGGGCTGGTCGAGAACGTCGCCAACTCCATGGACGGCATCGTTTTGTAAGAGCGAGTTAGAGCGCTGTTATGTGCCTCGCGGCCTGCTTCGTGGGGTAGAATCAGAACCGTGTCTTGGTACCGCCCGGGCGGTACCATTCTTTTGGTATTCATGCACTATGAGAGGAAGCGCTATGGACCGCTCCGAAATCTTCGACAAGATCGCCGAGGTCGCTGCTGACGTTCTGGGCGTCGATGTTGCCGAAATTAGCGATGAGACCACCTTTGACGACCTCGATGCCAACTCGCTCGAGCGCCTGCAACTGGTTACGGCTATCGAGGACGAGTTCAATCTCGAGATCGATGACGAGACCCTGCTCTCGCTCAACTCTGTCGCCGACGCCGTCGACGCGATCGAAAACGCCAGGGAGGCTTAGGTCTTGGCTTTATCCGAACGACTTACGCGCGCCCAGGAGATTCTGGGCCACGAGTTCAATGACAAGGTGCTGCTGCGCGCGGCCCTTACGCATCCTTCGGCCGTCGAAGGCCAGCCAGTCTCGGCAAGCTACGAGCGCCTTGAGTTCTTGGGTGATTCCATTTTGGGCGCCGTTGTTGCACGCTCCCTGTTTGTGTCCTATCCGGAGTTTGACGAGGGCAAGCTCACGCGCCTGAAGGTGTCCCTTGTCTCGGGCGCCACGCTGTCCGAGGTGTCGCACGAGCTGGGTATCGATGACATCATCATCTTTGGTGCCTCCGAGACCGGTACCGGCGCGCGCGGCCTGCACTCGGCGCTCGAGAACGTCTACGAGTCGCTCGTGGGCGCGCTGTATCTGGACGCCGGCTGGGATGCCGCGGCGGAGTTTATCCACCGTACGCTTAAGCCACATTTGGCATCCGAGCGTGCCGAGCACCCTGCGAACCCCAAGTCGTATTTGCAGGAGTGCGTGCAGGCCGACGGCCACGAGCCTCCCGCGTACAAGCTGGTCGGCTCCGAGGGCCCTGCGCATGCGCCCACCTTTACCGCCGTGGTGTTGATCGATGGTATTCGCCAGGGTCGCGGCTCCGGCTCCTCAAAGAAGGAAGCCGAGGGAGCCGCTGCACTCGAGGCACTTGACCGCATGGGCTACACCACCAACGGCGTGATTCTCAACAAGAAGCCTGTTTAAGCGAGGAACCGTGTATCTCAAGTCCCTCACGCTCAAAGGGTTCAAGTCGTTTGCCGACCGCGCCCATATGACGTTTGAGCCGGGCCTGACCGTCATCGTCGGTCCCAACGGCTCGGGAAAATCGAACATCTCTGACTCGATTCTGTGGGTCCTGGGCGAGCAGAGCGCCAAGCAGCTGCGCGGCCAGGCCATGGAGGATGTCATCTTCTCGGGCTCGTCAGCGCGCAAGCCGGTGGGTGTCGCCGAGGTCACGCTGGTGCTCGATAACTCGGACCATATGCTGCCCGTCGACTTTGACGAGGTCGCCATCACCCGTCGTATGTATCGCTCGGGCGAAAGCGAGTACCTCATCAACTCGAGTCCGTGCCGCCTGATGGACATTCAGGACATCCTGCACGATTCGGGCTTGGGCAAGGATACGCATTCCATCATCAGCCAGGGCAAGCTCGACGCCATTTTGCAGAGCCGCCCCGAGGAGCGCCGCGCCCTCATCGAGGAGGCCGCCGGCATTTCCAAGCACAAACGCCGCAAGGAGCGTGCGCTCAAAAAGATTAAGTCGATGGACGAGCACCTGACGCGTGCCCGCGACATCAATAAGGAAATCGCCCGTCAGCTGCGACCGCTGGAGCGTCAGGTCGATCGTGCGCGCAAGTACAAAGAGCTGTCCTCGCGCGCGAACGAGCTTACGCAGATGCTAGCCGTCGACGAGCTGCGTTCGCTGCAGTCGCAGTGGAACGACTTGGAGAGCCGCTCCAAGGAAGGTGCCGCCGAGCTGGAGCTTGCGCAGTACCGCTTGGGCGAAAAGGAACGCGAGCTCGAGAAGCTCCAGGTCATGCTCGAGGAAAAGGGCCTGTTTGTGGGCGATCTGGGCGAGCAGCGCCGCCATATGCAAGACGTGGTCGGCCGCATTAACTCCGATATGCGCCTGCTCGAGGAAAAGGGCCACAACATGGTGTCGCGCCTGTCCGACATGCGCGGCCAGATCTCGAGCTCCGAGCATCAGCGTCGTCGCGTGGTAGAGGAGCTCGAGGACGCGCGTGCGCAGCTTGAGGAAGTGACCGGCGCGCACATGCAGGCCCAGGAGGACGTTGACGCCGCTGGTCCTGCCGCCGCTCAGCTCCACGAGCGGCGCGTGGCGCTCGACAATCAGATTTCGCAGCTTGCGCGTGAGCAACGCGATGTGCAGCGTGTGGCCGATAACGCGGCGCTCGAACTCGCCAAGGTGAAGGACTCGCTGAGCAACGCCGAGGTCGAGGACAACATGTACGCCTCACGCCTGGAGCAGATCGACGAGCAGCTCGAGGAAGTCACGGCCTCACTCGAGAGCCGTCGCGACCGCGCCGAGGAGCTCGACAGTGCACTTGATCAGGCCCGTCAAGCCCAGATTGATGCTCGCGAGGCTACCGAGGTCGCCCGTGCAGCCCTTAAGGACCTGCGTGCCCGCGAGAGCGAGGCGCGCAACAAACTGTCCGAGGTGCGCTCGGAGCTTGCCAGCCAAAAGAAGCTCGATGCCCGCATGGCTGACAGCTCGCCGCTGGTGAGCCGTCTGATGGGTGCGCTGGGCGACGATGTCTCGGGTCGTCTGGGCGACGTGCTCGAGGCCCCGCGTGAGCTTGAGGGCCTGGTTGAGCAATTGCTCGCCGGCGATATCGATGCGCTGCTGTTCGACGATGCGTCCGCGCTTGAGCGTGCCGGTCGTGCCGCTCTGGACCAGAAGAAGGCCTCGGGCGAGGCGCTGCTGGTCGCGCGCGGTGTGAGCGCCTCTGCTGCCGCTAAGGCCGCTGCCGGTTCCCGCCTGGTCGATCGCCTGTCCGTACGCGCCGGCTATGGCCCGGTTGTCGAGGCCCTTCTCGGCGGCTATTACGTTGTCGACGACTTGGCGGCTGCGCTGGCCGCGCCTGTCGTTGACGGCGTGACTTACGTGACCCCCGATGGCGCCCGCGTCGCCTGCGGCGGCCTGGTGCGTGTGGGGCTCGACGCCGGCGAGGCTTCGGGTGCTTTGGAGCGCAAGCGTCGCATCCGTGAGCTCGAGGGCCTGGAACCCGATCTGGCTGCTGTGTTTGAGCATGTGTCGGATCAGGTCGTCGAGGCCAATGCGGCCGTCGAAGAGGCGCGTGCCGCTGAGGGCGATGCCGCCGGCGAGATCGCCCGTCTTGAGGGCGAGCGCCGCTCGCTGCTCTCCGAGATTGGCCGCCTGGAGCAAAGCGCCAACAACGCCGAGGTCGAGCGCGTGCGCATCTCCAAGCGCCGCGAGCAGGCCGCCGAGGCCGTTCGCGCTGCGCGCCCGCGCGTGGACGAGCTCACCCGCTCGCGTGACGAGGCCCGAGCGCAGGCAAGCGATCTTGGCCTTCAGATTGCCGAAGCCAACGACGAACTCGACCGCGTTCGCCGTGACGATTCCGAGGCCGCCGGCAAGCTCGCCGATGCCAAGGTCCGCCTGGCCCAGACGAGCGAGCGCCTTCGTTCTCTGAAAGGCCGAGTACCCGATCTGGAGCATCGCCTGGAGGGCATCGACCGCCGTATCCGCGGAACACGCCAGGCCTCGCGCTCACTCGAGCTGCTGCGCCTGCGCGTCGATCCCATGCACGAGCGCTATTCGGCCCTGCTGGAGCGCGCGTCGGATTGGGCAGCGCGTCTGCGTGACCAGGCCTCTCTGGAGGAGGCGGACTCCGCTTCGCTCAAGAAGACCATCGAGGATGCCAAGGCAGAGGTTGCCCGCGCTAAGGAGAAGGTCGATACCGCCACCGCCACGCAAAACGAGTTTAAGGTCGCGCGTGGCAAGCTCGAGGTGCAGGTAGAGGCCGCCATTAAGGCCATTACCGCCGATGGCAACACGGTACTCGAGGAAGCGCTTATGCTTCCTGCGCCCACGGACCGCGATGCCGCCGAGCGCGAGCTCAACCAGCTTGTGCGCCAGATCAACAACCTTGGTCCCGTGAACCAAGTTGCCATGGAGGAATACGAGCAGCTCAAGCGCCGCGCTGACTACATCGAGGAGCAGCTGGCCGATCTGGAGAGCGCGCGTAAGGCGCTCACCAAGATCACGGTGGCTATTGATCGCAAGATGCGCAAGGCGTTCCTTGTGACGTTTGAGAAGGTCGACGCGAACTTCCGCGAGATCTTCGCTATGCTGTTCCCGGGTGGCCAGGCTCATCTGGAGATGACCGATCCCGAGCATCCGGCCGAGACGGGTATCGAGGTCGTGGCGCAGCCGCGCGGCAAGCGCATCACCAAGATGATGCTCATGTCGGGTGGCGAGAAGAGCCTGACGGCGCTCGCCCTGCTCTTTGCCGTGTATCGCACGCGCACGGTGCCGTTCTATGTGCTGGACGAGGTCGAGGCCGCGCTCGACGACGCCAACCTGTCCAAGCTCATCGGCGCGCTCGACGTGTTGCGTTCCGATACGCAGCTCTTGGTCATTTCGCATCAGCGCCGTACTATGGAGGACGCTGACGTTCTCTATGGCGTCTCGATGCAAGCCGACGGCGTCAGCCGCGTCGTCTCGCAAAAACTCGATCGCGAAACCGGAAAGGTCGTGAATGCATAATGGGATTCTTTGACGCTCTCTCGCGCGGACTTGAGCGCAGCCGCGAGGCCCTCAACGAGGTCTTCTACTTTGGCGGCGAGGTCGACGAGGACTTTTGGGAGGACCTTGAGGACACCCTCGTTATGGGTGACATGGGTGCCGAGGTCGCCATTCAGGTCTCCGATGACCTGCGCGATGCCGCAGCCAAGAAGAACCTCAAGACCGCCCCGCAGCTCCGTCGCGCCCTGGCTGAGCAGCTCGAGCAGCATTTTGTGCCCGCCGAGCGCGATCCGTTCGCCGACACGCCGAGCTGCGTGCTGTTTGTGGGCATTAATGGTGCCGGCAAAACTACGACGGTCGGCAAGATCGCGAGCGCCATGGCTGCCCGCGGCAAGAATGTCATGATCGGCTCGGCCGATACCTTCCGCGCCGCCGCCATCGAGCAGCTCGATGTGTGGGGCCAGCGCGCCGGCGTCCCCGTCATCAAGCGCGACCGCGGCTCCGACCCGGCAAGCGTTTGCTACGACGTGCTCGACGAGGCCGACAAGCGCGGCAGCGACCTGGTGCTTATCGATACTGCTGGCCGTCTGCACACGAGCCCCGAGCTCATGCGCGAGCTTGCCAAGGTGGTCAACGTGACGCGTAAGCGCGCCACCAATATGGCCGCCGGCCCCATGCCCGTCTCGGTCGTCCTCGTGATCGATGCCGCAACGGGCCAAAACGGCCTGAACCAGGCGCTCGAGTTTAATGAGGCGCTTGGCCTGGACGGTATTATCATGACAAAGCTCGACGGCACGGCTAAGGGCGGCATCGCCATGGCCGTGGCCGAGAAGCTCAAGCTCCCGATCCTTCGCATCGGCGTGGGCGAGCAGGTCGATGACCTGCAGGAGTTTAACGCCAAAGATTTCTGCCGCGCCCTGGTGGGCGAGTCCAATTAAGGAGTGACTAGTGTTTGATTCTCTGAGCGATCGCCTCAACGACACATTTGACCGCCTGCGCGGCAAGGGTAAGCTGACCGAGGCCGACATCACCTCGGCCATGCGCGATATTCGCATGGCGCTGCTCGAAGCCGACGTCAACTTTAAGGTTGTCAAGGAGTTCGTCGCCAAGACCAAGGAGCGCTGCATGACCGCAGAGGTCATGGAGTCGCTGTCGCCGGCGCAAAACGTCGTCAAGATCGTGCTCGACGAGCTCACCGAGATGCTCGGCTCCACCGAGAGTAAGCTCGTCTTTAGCAACCGTATCCCCAACGTCATCATGCTCGTGGGCCTGCAGGGCTCCGGTAAGACCACGGCGGCCGTAAAGCTGGCCTACCTGCTCAAGAAGCAGGGCCGCTCGCCGCTGCTCGCCGCGTGCGACGTCTACCGTCCCGCTGCAGCCGACCAGCTAGCCACGCTTGGCGGAGAGATCGGCGTGCCGGTCTTCCGTGGCGACGGTGCACACCCGGTCGACATCGCCAAGGGCGCTATTCAGGAGGCCGTCGATCACCTGCGTGACGTGGTCATCGTCGATACCGCCGGTCGTTTGCAGATCGACGAGCAGATGATGCAGGAAGCCGTGGACATCAAGAAGGCCGTCAAGCCCGATCAGGTGCTGATGGTCGTCGATGCCATGACCGGCCAGGATATCGTCAACGTCGTCTCGACCTTCGCCGAGCGCACCGACTTTGACGGCGTGATCATCTCCAAGCTCGACGGCGATGCCCGTGGTGGCGGCGCGCTTTCCGTGCGCCAGGTGACCGGCAAGCCCATCAAGTTCGTGAGCATGGGCGAGAAGCCCGATTCGCTGGAGCCGTTCTACCCCGACCGTATGGCCAAGCGAATCTTGGGCATGGGCGACGTCGTCGGCATCATCGAGAAGGCCCAGGAGGCCGCCGATGCCGAGCAGCTCGAGGCCGCCGAGCGCATGCTGCGCGAGGGCTTTACCATGAACGACATGCTCGACCAGATGAAAGCCGTTAAGAAGATGGGCGGCATGAAGGGCATTCTCGGCATGCTCCCCGGTGGCCAGCGCGCGCTCAACCAGATGGGCGGCAACCTGGACGAGGGCATCTTCGACAAGAACGAGGCCATCATTATGTCGATGACCAAGGAGGAACGCCTGCGCCCCTCCATCATCAACGGCCAGCGCCGCGCCCGCATTGCTAAGGGAGCCGGCGTAACCCCCACCGAGGTCAACGGCCTTATGAAGCAGTGGGGCGAGATGAATAAGATGATGGGCCGCATGCGCACGATGGCCAATCAGGCACAGGCCGGCGGCAAAAAGGGCAAAAAGGGTAAGAAGGGCAAGAAGATGCGCATGCCCAATATCCCCGGCCTGGATGCTATGGGTCTGGGCGGCATGGGCGGCTTGGGAATGGGCGGTCCCAAGTCCGATATGGAGCTGCTGCGCCAGATGGAAGCGCAGATGCGCAATAAGAAATAGAGCTGTAATTCCATCTTGATATGGCAAAGGCCGCTCGGAAGCTACCGGGTGGCCTTTGCTGTTGGCTTTGTTTGTTGGGTTGCGTTTGGCGTCGCGCCCCGAGCTCGCGGTGCCGTGCCGTTAGTGGCAGCCGCAGCCCTCGTGGCCCTCGTGCTCGTGATGGCCGTGGCAGCCGCAGGAATCGCCATGCTCGTGAGTGTGCTCGTGGTCGTGGCCGTGGCAGCCGCACGTGGCCTCGCCGTTCTGTGCGAGCGTGCCGGCGATAAGGGCCTCGACGCAAGCGTCGCAGCTGCCTTGGGCACCCGCGTATACCGTGATGCCGGCTTGGGCAAGCGCGTTGATAGCGCCACCGCCGATGCCGCCGCAGATGAGCGTGTCCACGCCGCCGTTGGCGAGCAGGCCCGCAAGGGCACCGTGGCCGGTGCCGCCGGTGCCCACGACCTGCTCGCTGAGCACCTTGCCGTCCTGAATGTCGTAGATCTTGAACTGCTCGCTGCGGCCAAAGTGCATAAAGATGTTGCCGTTGTCATACGTGGTTGCCACTCTCATGGTGCCGATCTCCTTTGCTGGCCATACGGCCGTCGTTGTGGTGATGGGGGAGTACGCGATATTGCCGCCCTCGATGATGAGCGCCCGACCATTGACCAGCGCATTTGCCACCTTGCGATGCGCTCGGCTGCAAATTGCCGCCACCGTGGCGCGCGCGATGCCCATGTGCTTTGCGACGGCCTCCTGATTGAGGCCTTCCAGGTCGCATAGCCGCAGGACCTCGAGTTCGTCGACCGTCATGTCGATGGCCTCTCCGCTGGCAAGGCCATCGGGGGTAAAACCGCGATATTCGGGGATGATCCCGACGCGGCGCAATTTTTCACGTCTTCCTGCCATACACTCTCCATATCTGACATATGTCAACAATAGAATAACGCGTGTGCGCCGCAGAGCAAGGAACTATTGGCATATGTCAGAAAAAGCAAAGGTGTTTCGTTGGCGTAGGCGGTGCGGTGCGGTGCTGCCGTGCATTGCGTGTGCCGGCCCAAGTGTCCAATCCGACACTCGCGCGCCTGGGCTAGAATAAAAAATAGCCTATAGGCGACTGACAGGAGGGTCAATGAGCAAAGCTGATCAACAGTTTGTAACCATGTGCCGCGATATCTTGTACCATGGCACCACGACCGAGGGCCAAAAGGTCCGCCCGGTGTGGGAGGACGGCACCCCTGCCTATACGATTAAAAACTTTGGCGTTACGGCACGCTACGACCTGCGCGAGGAGTTCCCGGCGCTCACCCTGCGTCGTACGGCCCTCAAATCTGCCATGGATGAGATCCTGTGGATTTATCAAAAGAAGTCCAATAACGTGCATGACCTCAACAGCCATATTTGGGATGAGTGGGCCGACGAGACCGGCTCCATCGGCAAGGCCTACGGGTACCAGATTGGTCAGAAGAGCCATTACGCCGAGGGCGATTTCGACCAGATGGACCGCGTGCTGTACGACCTCAAACACACGCCGTATAGCCGTCGCATTATGACGAATACCTACGTGTTTAGCGACCTGTCCGAGATGCACCTGTATCCGTGCGCCTACAGCGTGACCTATAACGTCACGCAGCGCCCGCAGGATGACAAACCGACGCTCAACATGATTCTCAACCAGCGCAGCCAGGATATTTTGGCTGCGAACAACTGGAATGTGTGCCAGTACGCCATTTTGCTGATGATGGTCGCGCAGTCGGTCGATATGATTCCCGGCGAGCTGCTGCATGTGATTGCCGATGCCCACATTTACGACCGTCATGTCGATATCGTTCGCGAGCTTATTGAGCGTCCGCAGTTTGCTGCGCCCAAGGTAACGCTCAACCCCGATGTGCATGACTTCTATGCGTTTACGACCGATGATCTGATCGTCGAGGGCTATGAGCACGGCCCTCAGGTCAAGAACATCCCCATTGCGGTGTAGGTGACGCGCATGACGTGTAAGCTTTCTGCCATTGTCGCCGTGTGTGACGACTGGGGCATTGGTTGCGAGGGCGACATGGTGGTGTCCAATCGCTCCGATATGCGCCATTTTGTGGCGTGCACCAAAGGCTGTCCGGTCATTATGGGACGCAAGACGCTGCTGAGTTTTCCCGGCGGGCGCCCGCTTAAGAATCGACGCAATATCGTGCTCACGCGCGATGGGGACTTTGCTCCCATGGGCGTCGACGTGGTGCATAGCATCGACGAAGCGCTCGCCGCGGTAGCCGATGAGCCCGTTGCGTGGGTGATCGGTGGCGGCGAGGTGTATCGGCAGTTTTTGCCGTATTGCGCCGAGGCCGAGGTTACGCATAACCATTGCGTGCATGACGTGGATACGTATTTTCCCGATCTGGATGCCGATCCCGCGTGGGAGATTGCGCGGCGTGGCGGTGTTGCCACGATTGCCTCGGGCGAGGACGACGAGGGTGTCGATTATGAGTTCGTAACGTATCGTCGCGTTGAGGCGTAAATCGTCCGGCGTGAACGGTATCATCGGATTGTTTGAATGCATGGGGCGGCGCTTAGCGTCGCCTCGTTTGGTATAGATGCGCTGTAAAGAAAGGTGCGGGCTGGCTGCTATGACTGATGCCGTTGAGTTGCTGCGAATCGATTCGCTCGAGGACGAGCGGCTTGATGCCTACGTGCGACTGACCGAGCGTGAGCTGCGCTGCGTGCTGGAGCCGCAGAAGGGCATTTTTATCGCCGAGAGTGCCAAGGTCATCGAACGTGCGGTTCGCGCCGGATACGAGCCGGTGAGCTTTCTTTTGGGCGAGCGCTGGCTCGACCAGATGATGCCGCTGTTTGAGCGCCTGGCGGTACGCGAGGGCGCGGGTCCGGTTCCCGTGTTCGTTGCCTCGATGGAGCTTATGGAGCGGCTGACGGGTTTTAACGTGACGCGCGGTGCGCTCGCGGCATTTCGTCGCCCGCGACAGATTCCGGTTGATGAGTTCTTGGGCGGCGTCGTCGAGGCGGCGGGGGAGCGCCCGGTGCGCGTGTGCGTGCTCGAGGGCATTGTCGACCATACCAATGTGGGCGCAATATTCCGCTCGGCGGCCGCGCTCAACGTCGACGGCATTTTGGTCAGTCCTACGTGTTGTGATCCGCTGTATCGTCGTTCTGCCCGCGTGAGCATGGGCACGGTGTTCCAGGTGCCCTGGACACGCATTGGCAGCGAAGCGCGCGTATGGCCGCATGATGGGCTGGCGGCGCTACACGATGCCGGCTTTTCGTGTGCCGCTATGGCGTTGACGGATGATTCGGTGTCGCTGGACGATCCCGCGCTGCAGGAGATTGACCGCCTGGCAATCTTTATGGGCACCGAGGGTGCTGGCTTGGGCGCCAAGACCATTGCGGGCTGCGACCGCGCCGTGCGTATTCCGATGGCGCACGGGGTCGATTCGCTTAACGTGGCCGCGGCAAGTGCTGTCGCCTTTTGGCAGCTGTGCCCGCATGTGAGCAACGAGTACCACTACCAGCCGGGGCTGTATCACTAGGCAATTATTTCGCACTGGGCTCTGGTTCGGGGCGTTTCGGCCGATACCGGTCGGTGCTAAGCTGGTATTGGCTTTGGTCTTAAATTGCCGTTTTGTTGTTTGATGTACGCTGTTGGGGAGGGCGTGTGGCTAAGAAATCTACGGCTATCGATGTGACGCAGGGTGTCATTTGGCAGCAACTGCTTTCGCTGTGCGTCCCTATCTTCTTTAGCTCGTTTTTTCAGCAGGCTTACACGCTTATCGGTACCTATATCGTCGGTCAGTTTGGCGGCAAGCTCGCGCTGGGTGGCATTCAGGCCACGATGGTGCTCACCGAGCTCTGCATCGGCTTTTGCGTTGGCGTTGGCGCTGGCTGCGCGGTCATTACCGGTCAGTATTTTGGTCAGCACGATGATGAGCGATTGAGTCGTTCGGTCCATACGGCCATGACGCTCGCGCTGGTGGGCGGTATCGTTTTCTCGATTCTTGGCATAGTGTTCGTTGAGCCCATGCTGGTACTTATGAACACGCCGCATGAACTATTGGCCGAGGGCGTGGCCTATGCTCGTTGCTATTTTGCCGCCATGGTTGCGGCGCTGCTGCTCAATATGGGAACGGCGCTGCTGCGCGCCGTGGGCGACACACGCGGTCCTGCTGTGATCATTGCTTCCGGCTGCCTTGTTAATGCGGTGCTGGATGTCATCTTCGTTGCCGTGCTTCATATGGAGGCTCTGGGCTGCGGCATCGCGGTGGCGCTGACCATTTGCTCCAACGCCACGATGATCGTGATTCGTATGATGCACGCTCCGGGTGCGTGGCGGCTTTCACTGTCCAAACTCTGCATTGATCCTGGCATTTGTAAGAGCATGATCTCGTGTGGTCTGCCGCTTGGCTTTCAGTCTGCTGCGTATTCGATTTCCAACGTTTTGATTCAGGTGTCGGTCAACTCGTTTGGTGCCGATGTCACCACGGCGTGGGGTCTTTCGGGCCGTTTGGATGGCATTGTCTGGATGGTTACCGAGGCGCTTGGCGTTTCGATCACCACGTTCTCGGCACAGAACTTTGGCGCGCGCAACTACGAGCGCATGCGCAAGGGCTACCATACGTCGCTTGTGCTGTCGTTTATGCTCATTGGTGGCCTGTCTGCCGTGCTACTGGTGTTCTCGGGTCCGTTGTCGCGTCTGTTTGTCGACGATGCTTCGATTTCGGCCTACACCACGACGATTCTTCATTTCATCGCGCCGTTCTACGCGATCTTCTCGATTATCGAAAACGCGTCCGGCTCCATCCGCGGCGCTGGCGTGAGCTTCCAGCCTATGATGCTCACGATTTTTGGCACCGTCGTGCTCAGGGTGATCTGGGTGTTTGCGATTATGCCGTTCGATCCGTCGCTTGAGCATCTGCTGCTGGTTTACCCCGTAACCTGGCTCATCACGGCCACGATGTTTACCATCTACCACCACAGCGGCAACTGGCTCGGCCGCGCCACCGCCTAATGATCCGTAGGGGACGGAGGAAAACGGATCATTGACCTGGCGATAAGGCAAAATGATCCGTTTTCCTCCGTCCCCTTCGGATCATTTAGTATTCGATGCCTTGGCGGGCTAGGAGGCCTTCGTCGAAGTAGTGTTTTACGGGGCGCATTTCGGTGACCAGGTCCGCTAGATCGGCGAGCGGGAGAAGATCGCGGCCGGTGAGTACGAGCTCTGTGGTGGCGGGCTTTGTCGCAATGAGCGCCTCGACATCATCGCGCGTCACAAAGCCTCGGCGCATGGCCTCGCCGAGTTCGTCCAAAATCAGAACGTCGACCTGTGATATCTGCTCGCGTGCGAGCTCCATGATCTGCGCGGCGCAAGCCTCGGGCGTGTCGCGGTCGGCTTGTACGATGCGTAGCCCCAATCGAGGCGCTGCGTCATGTTCGGCGCAGTGCAGCTTCTTGGCAAACTGAAGCATGAGTACGTTAAGTCCATAGCCCGTGGCGCGCAGCGCGAGCCCCAGCGCAGCCGTCGTCTTGCCCTTGCCGTCGCCCGTATAGATTTGAACCTTGCCGACTTCCAGTGATGCCATCTCTGTCCTTTCGTGCCCGGCGTCGGTTTATCGTCGCTCGGGTTGGGTATTCTAGAAACCATTATCAACCCCAGTAGATGGAGTTCAAGCAGATGGAGATGGATGACAACAAACGTAGACGGAATATGATCCTCTACGTGCTCATCGCCTTCGTCGTCTACCTCGTGCTCTCGACCGTTCTGTTCCCCAACATCGGTCACACGCAGCAGATTACGAAGACCGATTACTCGACGTTTGTCAAAGCGCTCGATAAGAAGAGCGTCAACAAGGTCGAGTACAACACGGACGATTACACGATTTATTACACCAAGAAGGGCGAGGACGAGAACATCGCCTACAAGACGACCGGTTTGCCGAATGATGCGGGTTTTACCGATCGCGTGCTTGAATCCGGTGCGTCCCTGGAATCGGTCGTTCCCGACAAGAACTCGGGTTTGATGACCTACTACCTGCTCACCCTCATTCTTCCCATGGCGATTTTCTTCCTGATTGGCTGGTGGCTCAACCGACGCATGAAGAAGGCCATGGGTGATGACGGTCCGTCGATGAACTTTGGCGGCGGTGGTTTTGGCGGCGGTGGACTGGGCAAGTCCGGCGCGCGCGTGATCGCCTCCAAGGACGTGGGCGTGACCTTTAAGGATGTCGCCGGCCAGGAAGAGGCCAAGGAGTCCCTCAAGGAGGTCGTCGACTTTCTGGAGAAGCCGCAGCGCTACGAGGAGATCGGCGCCAAACTGCCACGCGGCGCTCTCCTTGTCGGCCCTCCGGGTACCGGTAAAACCCTGCTCGCCAAGGCTGTGGCCGGCGAGGCGGGCGTGCCGTTCTTTAGTATTTCTGGTTCTGAGTTTGTTGAGATGTTCGTTGGCCGCGGCGCCGCTAAGGTTCGCGATCTGTTTAAGCAGGCCAAGGAAAAGGCCCCGTGCATCGTGTTTATCGACGAGATCGATACCATCGGTAAGAAGCGCGATGGCGGCGGCTTTAGTGGCAACGACGAGCGCGAACAGACGCTCAACCAGCTGTTGACCGAGATGGACGGCTTCGATAACCACAAGGGTATCGTCGTTCTTGCTGCTACCAACCGTCCCGACAGCCTTGACCCGGCCCTGCTGCGCCCCGGTCGTTTTGACCGTCGCATCCCCGTTGAGCTGCCCGACCTGACCGGACGTAAGAACATCCTCGAGCTGCATGCAAAGAGCGTGAAGACGGAGCCGCCGATCGACCTGACCGCGATTGCCCGCGCCACGCCCGGTGCCTCGGGCGCCGACCTGGCCAACATCATCAACGAGGGCGCGCTGCGTGCCGTCCGCGAGGGTCGCAAGCGCGCGACTCAGGATGACTTTGAGGAGTCGGTGGAGGTCGTCATCGCCGGCCAGCAGCGTAAGTCCACGGTTCTGTCCGACCACGAGAAACAGGTCGTGTCCTATCACGAGATCGGCCATGCCATCGTTGCCGCCCGCCAGAAGGGTTCTGCGCCGGTTACCAAGATCACCATCGTGCCGCGTACGAGCGGTGCTCTGGGCTACACCATGCAGGTCGAGGAGGATGAGCGCTTCCTGACCACGCGCCAGGAAGTCCTGGACAAGCTCGCTGTCTATTGCGGTGGCCGTGCAGCCGAGGAGCTTATCTTTGGCGAGATGACGACCGGTGCCGCCAACGATATCGAGCAGGCCACCAAGCTCGCCCGCAACATGGTGACGCGCTTTGGCATGTCCGATGAGTTTGGCATGATGGCGCTTGGTACCGTTCAGAATGCGTACCTCAACCAGGATACGTCGCTCACCTGCGCCCCCGGTACGGCCGAACGCGTGGACGCGATCGTCGCCAAGCTGATCGAGGATGCGCACGACCGCGCTCTGCAGATCCTCAAGGAGAACAAGTTTAAGCTCCATGAGCTGGCTCGTTATCTGTACAAGAAGGAGACGATCACGGGCGAGGAGTTCATGAATCTCCTCACGCGCGAGAATCCGCTGATGCCAAAGCAGCAGTAATACTGGTTGCGCAGTGTCTATCGCCCCATTTGAGTGTCCATCTCAAATGGGGTGTTTTGCGTGGGGAGAGTTGAATATGAAAATCGTGGTAAGTGCCTGCTTGATGGGCGAGAGCTGCAAGTATAACGGGCTCGATAACTACCATCGCGAGCTGGTCGAAGCGTGCGAATGCACGGGGACCGAGGTACTCTTGGTGTGCCCTGAGGTCTTTGGCGGCCTGCCCACGCCGCGCAAGCCGTCCGAGATTGTGAACGGCGAGGTCCGTACCTGCGAGGGCATTTCGGTCGATCGCGAGTTTCGCCTGGGTGCCCAACGTGCGCTCGATATGTGCGAACAGGCGGGCGGCCCGTCCGAGATTGCTGCGTGCATTTTGCAGGATCGCAGTCCGTCGTGCGGCGTGGGCCATATCTACGACGGATCCTTCAGCGGCACGCTCACAACGGGTAACGGTGTCTTCGTTGACCTGCTCCTGCGCCACGGCTACCGCGTGATCCCGGCAAGCGAATTCGATCCCAGCATGCTGGAACATTGTCCATAGCACTCGAACCCAACACTTCCTCACGGGTGACCGTTTTGGCATCATCCGTGAAGTTGATATTGAGTACGACCCGGTCATCAAAGACGTAGACCGAGTTGACAGGCGCTGTACCCAGGCAGCCCCTCCCCGCGGCCCTCGCGCAGGAACGCGCACACGGCCTTCCCGTCTCTTGCGCCCCTCCTGGAACTGTCCACATCAGTGTAGCCAATTCAGTCCGCCAAGGGCTGAAGCCCGGACAACGCGGCGATGGAGGGCTTCTTCGGCCTGCTCAAGAAGGAGTTCTGGCACGGCAGGGACTGGTCGGACTGGACCCCCGCCCGCTTCATCGAGGAGCTCGGGGGCTGGATCGGTCGATACAATACGGAGAGGCGCAGCGATGCGCTCGGTGGCCGCACGCCGGCCGAGTTCCGCTCCGCGCTGGGAAGGGCCGCGTAACGGTCCAAGAAATCGTCCGCAGTCCCCATTCTTGCCCCTTTGGGACAGCTTCTTGTTGGGGCGTGCCTGCCCCTAGCCCTGCTAGGAACGAGTACAGCAAACTGGAATTTTCAAATTAGTCTTTGCAAATTACCTTTGAACCTTCACCATCAATTACAATTCCCTGACGGTTGTTAATTGGGCATAGATTCAAATCCGAAAACTCAGTCATTATTTTCTCGGTAACTTTCTTAAATGGTGCTGTAAGAAAATGCGGAAGAACATAGAAAACAATCAAATTAAGCCCTGAATCATCTTCTTGTGAGTAGTCCTCCGGCTTTTCATCCATTTGCTCGATATATTGGATGCTTGGAGCGCATACAATCGCACCTGCCGATTCACCAATCATCAGTTTTCCCTTTTCCAATTCTTTCTTCAACAGCTCATCCGTTCCCGTTTTACGGAGCTGGTCTATAAGGAAAAAAGAATTTCCGCCGGTAAAATAGATCACATCCGCATCTTCAAAAAGAGACTGTATCGTTGAATAAGCCTCCGTTGAAATATCAATTTCAGTTACGATTGCTCCCAACTTTTTGAATAATTTTCGAGCCGAGCCGACATAACCGGTGTAGCCTTCACGCAGCGAAGCTGTTGGAATAAATGCGACTTTTTTATTTTCAATTTCTTCCTTTATCAGACTTCCTACACTTGAAAAGTGAGAACATAAAAACAGTTTCATCAATATTCTCCTTTATATATAAATTCTTATTTGTTGAACTAAGCCGTGTATACCATACTCTCCAATGAAAGAACGCCCTGATATAGCGAAATTTTGCCGTTTTCCTGCGTACGTGCGTACACACTCCACAGGAATTCTAAGGGGCCTGCCCCCTTAGCACACGGACTTTGGAACAAAGTCTAGTGTGTTACGCCTTGTCAGAGGTGTACAGGCTCCCGGTATGCACGTACGAAGCAATTGCCATCAATGCGCCATATAAGTGGCGATCAAGTTCGCATAAAGCGACCTTGATCCCGCAAAACAAAAGGCAGGATACCATCACCACGATGATACCCTGCCTCTGTTCGTTTCTGTTTACCGTTCCGAGTAGTCCTTCCGCAGAATTTCCGATAAACAAAAAACGTACCCGAACCCTTTCTCGTAAAGAATCGGGTTCGAGTACGAACTGAATGCTGGAGCAATAAAAAACCACCAGAAAGGTGCCTGTCCCCTTTGTGGTGGTTTTGGGCCAGTCCTAGAGCGTGTGGCCGTAGGCGTTGGCGGCCTTGATGGCGGCGGCGAATTTCTCGTCGGTGAAGGGCTCGGGGTTTCCCTGCTTCCACTCGTTGGTGGCGTGCGCATACTCGCACAGGGCGGGGATATCGGACTCGGAAAGCCCGACCTGCTCAAGCGTCACGGGCAGCCCCATCTCCTTGTTAAAGGCTGCGTAGCGCTCAAGGTTCTCGGTATCGCCCGTGTAGGCAAACAGCACCAGCACGCCCAGGCTCACGACCTCGCCATGCAGGTAGGTGCCCTCGCGCGGAATGCTGCAGGTGGCGTTGTAGAACGCATGCGCCACGCTCGAGTTGTAGTAGTAATCGTTTTGGTTGGTCAGGTTCGAGACATAGCCCGTGTTGACCACGATATCGAGCGCGATCTGCTTGACGGCTTCGGTCGACAGGTTCTGGCGAACGTCCTCAAGACCCTGCACACCATAGGTAAACAGCGGCTCGGAGCAGGTGTGTGCGAGCGCCAGGCCAAGACCTGCGGTGTGCTCCAGGTTGCCGGCGCTCGTGGCGTACTCGACCTCGGGCTGCTTGGACAGGGCATCGCCCACGCCCGCCCAGAAGTACTCCGCCGGAGCCTCGGCGATGATCTTGGGGTTGATGAAGATGTGCGCGGGGCGGTTGGGGTACGAATAGCCCTCGAGAGAGCCGTCGTCGTTGTAGACAACGGCAATGGCGGTCGCGGCCGAGCAGTTGGAGCAGATCGTCGGTACCGTAAAGACGATCTTCTTGAGCTCGATGGCCGCCGTCTTGACGGTGTCGAGCGCTTTGCCGCCGCCGCATGCGATAAGCACGTCAGCTTCCTGGCAGGCAGGGGAGTTCACGACCTTGGCGATATTGGCACGCGTACTGTTGGTGCCATAGACGCGCGTCTCCAGAATCTCGACGTCGGTACCTGCCAGCGCAGCTTCGATACCTGGAAGTGCTGCGGCCAGTGCCCGCTTGCCACCGATGATCGCGACCTTGGTCGCTCCGTACTCGGCCAGCGCGCCGGGTAGCTCGTCAAAGCAGTCTTCGCCGACGGTATAGTCGCTCATTCCAATTGTGCGCATAGGTACCTTCTTTCCTTCGATAAAGTGCTTTCAGGTATTTTGCTCCAAGTGAGTGCTTGCGACCGTGAGAAATTTCTAAAGTATGAAACCGATGTTGAGGGTTTTTCGCCGGCGTTGACCGTGCTACCATACAGCGCATAAGCGTTGATGGGGACGAGTAGTCGGCCGTCCGTGTGCTACAGAGAACGGGGAGCGCTGAGAGCCCGTGCATGCGACCGATGAAAATCACCCCGGAGCTGCGGTCCCAACGGACGTGCCGCGCAGGTTCGTCTTAGTAGACATCGCCGAGATGGTCGTCGATACAGGCCAGCCGAGTAACGGATGCGAGCGCGCTGTAATGCGGGCGAGGGCATCTAAGCTGGGTGGTTAAGCGAAGAGCTTTTGCGGGCACACGGCCCGTTTTGTGGCGCTTCGTCCCAGCTTGCAGGGACGGGCGCTTTTTTGGTGCCCAACGGGCGTGCGCGCCCACGACATGAAAGGGGTACCGTGGCAAACGAGTACAAGCAGACGATGAATCTGCCCAAAACCGGTTTTCCCATGCGTGCCGGTCTTTCCAAGTCCGAGCCCAAGCGACTCAAGGACTGGCAGGACAACAAGGTCTACGAGCAGGTTCTGAAGAAGAACGAGGGTCACAAGAAGTTCGTGCTGCACGACGGCCCTCCGTACGCCAACGGTCCGATCCACATCGGCCACGCCATGAATAAGATCTCCAAGGACATGATCAACCGCTACTGGATGATGCAGGGCTATGAGGTCCCTTATGTCCCCGGTTGGGACTGCCACGGCCAGCCGATCGAGCACAAGGTCGAGGAGAAGCTCGGCACCGAGAAGTTCAACCAGACCCCCACGGCCAAGATTCGTGAGCTCTGCAACGAGTTCGCTGTCGAGAACATTGAGCTTCAGAAGGCCGGTTTCCGTCGCTTGGGCGTGCTCGGCGACTGGGACAACCCCTACCTGACGCTCTATCACCAGCATGACGCCGCCGACATCGAGGTTTTCAAGGCGATGTTCGATAAGGGCATGATCTATCGCGGCCACAAGCCGGTTCACTGGTGCAAGCACTGCCACACTGCGCTGGCCGAGGCCGAGATCGAGTACTCCGACGAGACGAGCCCGTCCATCTTCGTGCGCTTTGAGATGACCTCCAAGCCCGCCGGCCTCGAGGACTTCGACGGCCCGGTCGACTTTATCATCTGGACGACCACGCCGTGGACCATTCCCTCCGACCAGGCCGTTTCCCTTAAGCCCGGCGCCGCCTACGTCGCCGTTGAGCACGATGGTCGTGCCGAGGTCATGCTCGAGGACCTGGCTCCCAAGTGCTGCGAGGAGTTTGGCTGGGAGTACACCCCGGTCATGGTCGACGGCAAGCCCTATGTGGTTCCCGCCGAGACCTTCCACCACATCCGCTACAAGCAGCCGATCTTTGACGGCGTCGAGGGCGTGGCGCTGCTGGCCGATTACGTCGGTGTCGACGACGGTACCGGTATCGTCCACAACTCGCCCGGCCACGGCGTTGACGACTACTTTGCCTGCCTCAAGGAGGGCATCACCGACATCTGCATGCCGGTCGATGACGACGGCAAGTTCTACACCGGTGAGGAGTTTGGCACCGGTGGCCCCTTCAGCGGCATGGATACCGACGAGGCCAACCCGCACATCATCGAGTTCCTGCGCGAGCGCGGCACCCTGGTCCTCGAGAAGAAAATCACGCACAGCTACCCGCACTGCTGGCGCTGTAAGCACCCGGTGCTCTTCCGTGCTACCGACCAGTGGTTTGTCTCGATGGACAAGACGGGTCTGCGTGAGCAGGCTGGCAAGGAGGTCCGTGAGAACGTCAAGTGGTATCCGGCCCACGCGGCCAACCGCATCGGTGCCATGGTCGAGCAGCGTCCCGACTGGTGCATCAGCCGCCAGCGCAACTGGGGCGTGCCTATCCCCAGCTACACCTGCGCCGACTGCGGCGAGAAGGTCATGAACGACGCCACGCTCGACGCCGTCATCAAGCTCTTCCACGAGAAGGGCTCCGACGCCTGGTTCACCGTTGCTCCCGAGAGCTACCTGGACGAGGCCTGCGTCTGCCCCAAGTGCGGTGGCCATCACCTCAAGGCCGATAAGGACATCCTCGACGTGTGGTGGGATTCCGGCGTCTCCTGGAAGGCCGTCTGCGAGTACCGCCCCGAGCTGGAGTACCCGGCGGATGTCTACCTCGAGGGTTCTGACCAGCACCGCGGTTGGTTCCAGAGCTCGCTGCTCACCTCGGTGGGCGCCAACGGCCACGCTCCGTACAAGGCGGTCGTCTCGCAGGGCTTTACCCTCGACGGCCAGGGCCGCAAGATGTCCAAGTCACTCGGCAACGTCATCGACCCCAATAAGGTCTGTGACGAGATGGGCGCCGACATCATTCGCCTGTGGGTTGCTTCCGTCGATACCAGCTCTGACGTCTCCATCGATCACGAGATTCTTGCTCGTACGTCCGATGCCTACCGTCGTTTCCGCAACACGCTGCGCTTCCTGCTCTCCGAGCTCGAGGGTCAGTTTGAGCCCGAGACCGACGGCGTCGCCTTCGCCGACCTGCTGCCGCTCGACAAGCTCATGGTTGCCCGCCTGACCCAGGTCCAGGCCGAGGTCGATGATGCCTACGCCAGCTACGAGTTCCCGCGTGCTTACCGTGCGCTCTACGACTTCGTGGTTACCGAGCTCTCCAATGTGTACCTCGACGCCCTGAAGGACCGTCTGTACTGCGACAAGCCCGGCTCGCTCGAGCGCCGCAGCGCCCAGACCGTGCTGGCCGAGCTCTTCTCGATGCTCATGCGCGACCTGCAGCCGATCCTGTCCTACACCGTCGATGAGGCCATGGCCTATGCACCTGCCGGCTGCGTCGATCACCAGAAGTACGCCGCGCTGCTCGATTGGTACAAGTCGCCCATCACGGTCGACGAGGCCAACGAGTTTGAGGGCGTGCTCGAGGCTTCTCTCGAGCTCCGTAGCGTCGTGACCAAGGCACTTGAGGATGCCCGCTCCGCCGGTACCTTCACCAAGAGCCAGCAGGTCCGCGTCAAGGCGGTCGTTCCCGCCGAGATGTACGCGCTGCTGACCGGTGATAAGGCCGTCGACCTGGCCGAGTTCTACATCGTCTCCGATGTTGAGCTGACTCAGGGCGAGGAGCTCTCCGTTGCCATCGAGGCAGCCGAGGGCGAGTGCTGCGACCGTTGCTGGAACTACCGCACCACCGTCGGCGAGTACAACGGCCACGCGCATATCTGCAAGCGCTGCGCGAATGCCCTTTAAGGCACGGTAACTCGGCATTTTAGTTATAGGGAGAATTTGGACGCCTTCGGCCCATTTGCTCCGCTGAATAAAAGCGGCATTCTGTTTTTCGGAATGCCGCTTTCTTTTTATGCTGGTTATTTATCTGGCGTTAGCGAATATGTCGTGCGCTCTGCGTGTGGCAATATAAGATGGTTAATTGCGTTAAACGGAATTCGATGTTCTTGAGGGTAGGGGATTGATTTGGGTCGTGTTGGGGATATGACGCCGACTTTGCGTTGGCGGTTGGGTGTTGCTGGTTGCGTGGCGTTGGTCGTGCTGTTTGTTGACCAGCTGACCAAGCTTGCGGTTCGTGCCGTGGGCGACGCTCTGCATATGACTGTTATCCCCGGTGTGATTGACTTTCTGTTTGTCCGCAATATCGGAGCTGCCTTTAGCTTGGGCGAGGGCCATGGCATTGCGTTTGCCGTGCTGGCACTTGTCGTCATCATTGCCATCGCGGTGTACCTGGTTCGTGCGCCTCAGCTCGCTCGTCTTGAGGTTGTGGGCATGTCTATGGTTGCGGGCGGCGCCATCGGCAACGCGATCGACCGTCTGGCTTTTGGCTTCGTGACCGATTTTATTGCCACCACCTTCATCGACTTCCCCGTCTTTAACGTGGCCGATATCAGCATTACGCTCGGCGTCGTGCTGGCGCTCATCGGTTATATGTTCTTGAGCCCTGCCGCCCGTGAGGTCGATGCGACCGCCGAGCTCAACGCCCGTGACGAGGCCCGCGCCAAGCGCAAAGCCAAGCAGCGTGGGGAGCGTGCCCGCAAGATTCGCGAAAGGAATGAGCGTTAATGGCCGACATCCATATTCTTGTTGCCGACGATGCTACTGGTCAGCGTCTCGATGCCTATCTGGGCGCCAACGATGGCTGCCCCACGCGCTCTGCCTGTGCGCACTTGATCGAGGGCGGTGCCGTTGCCGTCAACGGCGAGACCTGCCTATCAAAAAAATATGCTGTGCGCTCCGGCGACCGTATCTCGGTCGACTTACCCGAGCCGCACGATCCGACCGACGTGATTCCCGAGGCCATTCCCCTTGATATCCGCTATGAGGACGACTACCTCATCGTGCTCTCCAAGCAGCGCGGCTTGGTGTGCCATCCCGCCCACGGCCACGAGAGCGGAACCCTTGCGAATGCTCTGGTCTATCACTGCGGTATCGACCATCTGGGCACCGTGCAGGGTGAGGACCGCCCCGGCATCGTGCATCGCCTGGATCGCGATACCTCGGGCCTTATGCTCGCGGCAAAAGACGACGACACCCAGCGCGCGCTTCAAAATCTCATCCGTACGCGTACGCTCGACCGCCGCTACATTACGCTCGTTCACGGGCACATTGCCATGGACGAGGGCACTATCAACACCGGTATTGCCCGATCGACGCGCGACCGCGTGAAGATGGCGGTTTCTGATGACCCCTTTGCGCGCCAGGCCATCACGACTTTCAAGGTGCTCGAGCGCTTTGATTCCACGCGTTTTGACGACGGCTACACGCTTGTCGAGTGTCACCTGTTTACCGGCCGCACGCATCAGATTCGCGTGCACATGCGTCATATCAACCACGCCTGCGTGGGCGATCCGCTCTACGGTAAGTGCGATGCGCGTGCCGATCAGCGTCTGACCAGGCAGTTCCTTCATTCCTGGCGCGTGGCATTCGACCATCCCGTGACGGGGGAGCGCATCGAGTGCCGTGACGAGCTGCCGTGGGACCTTTCCGCGGTTCTGGATGATCTGGCCCCGCGTTCGCTCGGTCGCACTGACGCTGGCGATGACATCGTCCCGCAGCTCGGTCTGCTCGAAGCCTAGCCCGTATTAGGTGGTTTCTTGAACTCGGTAAGCCTGCGGTAAGATATACGGTTGTTTACGTAACGCGTTGCTGGGAGCCTGCATGCTCGCCTTTTTACAAACCAACACACCCATCGTGATCTTCAACCAGATTGTCGTCACGCTGCTCACGGCCTGCTTTCTGTACCAGGTGGTTTTCTTTGTCATTGGCGCTCTTCGTGGTGAGGTCGCGCCTCCTAAGGCCAAAAAACTCCACCGGTATGCCTTCTTTATTGCAGCGCATAACGAGGAGGCCGTGATCGCTAACCTCGTTCGCTCCATCAAGGATCAGGACTATCCGTCCGAGCTTATCGAGGTCTTCGTGGTCGCCGACGCCTGCACCGACAACACGGCGCAGCTCGCGCGCGAGGCGGGCGCCATCGTTTATGAGCGTAACGATCTAGCCCGCAAGGGTAAGAGCTGGGTCATGGACTTTGGTTTCGACCGCATCCTTAACGAGTATCCCGATACGTTTGAAGGTTACTTTATCTTCGATGCCGATAACGTCATCGCCCGCGATTACGTGTCCAAGATGAACGATGCCTTTGACCAGGGCTTCCATGTGGTCACGAGCTATCGCAACTCCAAGAACTTCGGCAGCTCGTGGATCTCGGCGGCTAATGCCACCTGGTATCTGCGAGAGGCGCGCTTTCTCAACAACGCACGCAACATCTGCAAGACGTCTTGCGCCGTCTCGGGTTCGGGCTACCTCATTTCCGCCAGTGTTATCGAGGGCATGCACGGTTGGCAGTTCCACACGCTGACCGAGGATATTCAGTTCACCACGTTCTGCGCCATTCACGGCATTCGTATTGGCTATGCGCCGGCGGAGTTCTTTGACGAACAGCCCGTGACGTTTAAGGCGTCCTGGAAACAGCGTATGCGTTGGACCAAGGGCTTCTACCAGGTGTTCTTTACCTACGGTAAGCATCTCGTCAAATCGACCTTCCGCTATCATCGCTTTGCCGCCTACGACATGTTTATGACGATCGCTCCGGGTATGCTGCTATCGCTGATCTCGATGCTCGCCAATGCTACCTTCCTCATCGTGGGCGGGCTTTCGCACGGCTTCTTGGCCACCGAGGTCGAGATGCAGGCTTGTGCCGCCTCGCTCATTATGACCTTCGCGATGATGTACCAGACCTTCTTTATCCTGGCGCTACTCACGACCATCTTTGAGTACAAGCATATTCACTGCGCGCAAAAGTGGCGTCTGGTGACCAACCTGTTTACCTTCCCGATCTTTATGTTCAGCTATATCCCCATTACGGTGGCTGCTCTGTTCCTGAAGGTCGACTGGGTGCCGACGCAGCACGCCGTAAGCGTTACCCTCGACGAGGTCATGCAAGGCGCCAAATAACCACGATCTAAACCACCACAAAGGAACAGCGCCTTTGTGGTGGTTTTTGCGTTTGAGCTGCTGCCCAAGGAGGTGTTCGATGGTCTATATCCCGTTTTGGATTTGCATCTTTGCCGGCGCGGCGATTGATGCCCGTGAGCGGCGTTTTCCCAATGAGCTTGCTGGCGCGTGTGCCGTGGCGGCGTTTGCAGGCGTTTGGCTCGACAGGGGCATTAACACGGCGCTTGACCACGCCGGTCTTGCGGTCATCGTCTACCTTGCCCTTGTGCTTACTGAGTCGCTCTCGCGTCGTGCTCGTCACGCTCCCGGCATTGGCATGGGGGACGCCAAGGCGCTCTATGCCCTTTGTACCTTCGATCCCCTGGGTGGCATCGTTGCGTTTGCTGCCTCGCTCCTTGCCCTTGCTGTCACCTGTCTCATCGCAAAATCGCGCTCCTTGCCATTGCTGCCGTTTTTGGTGCCGATATTTGCCATAATCGAGGTTGTTGGTAGTACGTTGTAACCGTTTGCGCGCCCTTTTTAAGGAGCATGCCATGGCAATCAATCAACAGACAGCCGCCATCAAGGCTCGTATGGATCGCATTCCCGCGGCGTTGTCGCCCGAGCTGGTCGAGCGTATCGCCGTCGACCGCGCCTCGGGTGTCGTTAATCCCTACCGATGCGGTGACGGCCAGGTCATCCGACGTGTCGATCGGGCTGCAGACGAGGGCACGCTCATGCGTCCGGCCTTCATGCGCGATACCGAAAAGATTCTGCATCTGCCCGCATACTCCCGTTATGCAGGCAAAACGCAGGTCTTTAGCTTCCGTAGCAATGATGACCTGTCGCGCCGCGGTCTGCACGTGCAGCTCGTCTCGCGCATTGCGCGCGATATCGGTCGCGCCCTGGGGCTCAATTGCGATCTGATCGAGGCGATTGGCTTAGGCCACGACTTGGGCCACACGCCTTTTGGCCATGCCGGTGAGCGATTCCTCAACGATATCTATCACAAGCGCACGGGTCGTTATTTTTTCCATAACGTGCAGTCGGTCCGCGTGCTCGACGCGCTGTACGGCCGCAACGTGTCGCTCCAGACGCTCGACGGCGTTCTGTGTCACAACGGCGAGTACGAGCGACGTGTGTTTGAGCTTTCGGACATGGGCTCTTTTGACCAGTTCGATCAGACGGTTGAGGATTGCATTGCCACGGGTTATAGCGCAATCGAGCACCTGCGCCCCATGACGCTCGAGGGCTGTGTGGTTCGCATCTCGGATATCCTTGCCTACGTGGGGCGCGATCGCCAAGACGCCATTGCGGCGGGTCTGCTGTCAACCGACGCCTTTGACGATGACCTGGGCGGAGCATACAACAGTTGGATTCTTACGCATGCCTCCATCGATATCGTCGAGCACAGCTATGGCAAGCCACGCATCGAGATGAGCGAGGACCTGTTTGAGGAAATCCGCCGAGCCAAGCGCGAGAACTACGAGAAGATTTATAGCAAGGGCGGCATCGAGGGCGACTCCGAATCGGAGCTGCGTGAGGCCTTCGAAAAGCTCTACGACCGTTGCCTGCGGGATATAAACGAAGGCAACGAGTCTTCGTATATCTTTAAACACCACATTTTGCGCATTGAGCAGCAGCTTTCCTACTACGATCGCACCTATGCCTGGCAGGACGATAAGGACCAGGCGGTCGTGGATTACATTGCAAGCATGACGGATGGCTATTTCTGCGAGCTTACGAGCAAGTTGTTTCCGGGATTGAAGTTTCCGCACCGTACCTATATTAACGAACGGTAGTTCGTATATATTCGGTATACTGTTCGTGGAAAACGTTTTTGATTGACGCACGGGATGGCTATGGACGACCTTTTTTCTGCTTCGACGCGCGAGCGTTCCTTTCAGAATGCGCCGCTTGCGGTGCGCATGCGGCCCAATTCGCTCGACGAGTATGTGGGCCAGCAAAAGGCCGTCGGTAAGGGCTCGTGGTTGCGTGCCGCGATTGAGCACGACGTGCTGTCGAGTGTGATCCTGTACGGGCCGGCCGGTACGGGCAAAACGACGCTGGCCCATATTATCGCCAACCATACCAAGAGCGAGTTTGTCGAGGTCAGTGCCGTGACGGGCACCGTAAAGGACTTGCGCCGCGTGATTGACGAGGCCAAGACGCGCCTGAATACCTACGACCGCCGCACCATTCTATTCATCGATGAGATTCACCGCTTCTCCAAGTCACAGCAGGATGCCCTGCTGCATGCAGTTGAGAACCGTACCGTCATTATGATTGGTGCTACGACGGAGAATCCGTACTTCGAGGTCAACTCGGCGTTGCTCTCGCGCGGTCGCGTGGTGGAGCTTGAACATCTTAAAGACGAGGATATCGCCACACTCATTGAGCGTGCGCTCGAGGCGCCGCAGGGTTTGAACGGCAAATTCTACGCCGATGAGGATACGGTTAAGACCATCTGCACGCTGGCTGCGGGCGACGCTCGCTCGGCGCTCACGACGCTCGAGCTTGCGAGCGAGATTGCCGTCACGCGTCCCGATACCGAGGGAACGTCAGCGCCGGCGGCGGGGGAACGCTATCCCATTACCGTGGATGACGTGAAGATCGCCAATCCACGTCGTGGGTTTTCGTATGACAAAAACGGTGACATGCACTACGACATTATCAGTGCGTTTATTAAATCTATGCGCGGCAGCGATCCCGATGCCACGATCTATTGGCTCGCGCGCATGATCGATGCAGGGGAGGATCCCAAGTTTATCGCTCGCCGCATTATGATTCAGGCTTCCGAGGATGTTGGCAACGCCGACCCGCAGGCGCTTTTGGTGGCACATGCCGCATTTAAATCTGCCGAGGTCATTGGCTATCCCGAGTGTCGCATCAACCTGGCTCAGGCTGCGCTCTATGTGTGCCTGGCGCCTAAGTCCAACGCGTGCGAGGCCTCGATCGATGCGGCGCTGGCCGATATCCACAGCAGTGGTCTTCGCGAGGTGCCCAGCTACCTGCGCGATCGTCATCGCCCAGGCAGCGATGAATATGGCGTGTATAAGTATCCGCACGATTATCCCGAAGGCTGGGTCGATCAGCGCTATTTGCCCGAGGGGTTGGAGCGCGGCGCGTTCTGGCAGCCTGCCGGCCGCGGTTGGGAAGAGTGGCGTGTTGAGCAAAGCGAACGCGACCGTAGCGGTAATGCTCCGAAGTAACTGCTGATTATTTTGTCCCAGGATCTCACGCTTGGCATGTTCGGTCCCCTTTGGGGTACCATGAACAGCGTCTGTATTTCGATTCCTTTGGGAGGCTTGTATGAGTCCCATTCAAATCGCCCTGCTGTTGCTCGCCGTTGCCGGCGTGTGGGCTGTTGTCGAGCTCGCGCTCACGCTGCGCAAGACCCGCACCGTCGTTGATTCGCTCGACAAGACGGTGAGTGACCTTAACAATACGCTCGCCGAGGCACAGCCTGTGGTGGCAAAGCTCGACGGCGCTGTCGATGAGCTCACCCCCGCGCTGGCACAGGTTGAGCCGCTCCTCAAGTCGAGCAAGACTGCCGTTGATGCTCTGACGTCTAACCTCGTTGAGGTTGAGGCGGTCGTTCGCGACATCTCCGAGGTCACGGGCAGCGTGGCCGAGGCCAGCAATGCCGTATCGAGCGTGACTGATTCTGCTGCTGGCGCCGTGCAGAAGCTCTTCAATAAGGTGAAGGCTCCTGCAGCCGACGCCGATCGCAAGCTCGCCGCTGCCGCCGCCGAGGCCGAGCAGCCTACTGAGCGCGTTCTGATTGGCGATGACGATGCCGCTGCTGACGACGATGATGTTCAGAAGCCCGCTGCTAAGCCTGCTCAGTATTACACTTATACGCCTGCCGAGACCTCCGAGGAGTCCTGCGATGAGTAGCGAAGCAACCTGCCCCATTACGCTGAGCGTTGCCGGTGATCCGCGTCTCGCGCGCTTGGTGCGCATGACGGCCGCCAACGTCGGCGCCCTGTGCTCTATGTCCGTTGATCGCATCGAGGACATTCGTATGGCTGCCGAAGAAGCCTTCATCTTTGGCTGCACGGCTGTTGATTCCGACGATATCTCGATCAAATTCGATGTCGACGAATCGCATGTGGGCATGACCTTTACCTTTGGCGACCAGGCGACTGTCGATGAGGATGACCAGGCTGCCGTGTATGCCGAGCTCATTTTGGCGAGCGTGTGTGACTCTTACGAAAAGACTACAGCGCCCCTAACGCTTTCCCTCGACCTCAAGGCGGATATCTAATATGACCGAACGCTCCCGGAGCGGCAAGACCGCTTGGGACAAGGAGAAAACCCGCGAGCTGTTTCGTCGTTATAAGGAGACCGGTGATCCGGATGCTCGCGAGCAGCTCGTCATGTCCCATATGAACCTGGTAAGGTTTCTTGCCAACAAATTCAAGAACCGCGGCGAGCCGCTCGATGACCTTTTGCAGGTCGGGTACTTGGGCTTGCTCAAGGCTATCGATCGCTTTGATCCCGAGCGCGGACTCGAGTTCACGACGTTTGCCACGCCCACCATCTTGGGCGAGATCAAGCGTCACTTCCGTGACAAGGGCTGGAGCGTGCGCGTGCCTCGTCGCCTGCAGGAGCTTTCTGCCAAGGTTAACCAGGCTACCGACAAGCTTACCAACGAGTTGCAGCGCTCGCCCAAGGTTGAGGAAATCGCCGATTACCTTGGCGTGACCGTCGACGAGGTGCTCGAAGCCATGGAATCGTCCTCGGCCTACACCTCGGTGCCCATCGAGGCTCCCGGCGCGTCCGACTCCGACGATGCTCCCTCGATTCTCGATCGCTATGCCGACGACGACAACGAGCTCGACTTTACCGATGACCGCCTGGTAATCGAGGAAGCCATCCGCGATTTCTCGCCGCGCGAGCGTGAGGTGATCGAGCTACGCTTTGTGAAGGGCATGACCCAGATCGAGATCGCCAAGAAGCTGGGCATTTCGCAGGTGCAGGTCTCGCGCCTACTGCGCCGCACCCTCAAGAAGATTCAAGACAAGATTGACCCTGACGGAGTAATGGTTCGTTCATGAGTGAGCACCCCCAACAAACCGACCGCACGCTGCGCGATACCCGCATTCTGACGCTTCGCATTTGGGCTGTCGTCGGTTGCATCGTCATCGCCGCCGTCATCTTTAACCTTATGGGCATCCTGGCACCGGTTATTGAGTTTCTTGCCGTCGGCTCCATCATTGCTTTTGTGATGTCCCCGATCACCAACTGGCTCGAGCACCATGGCGTGAATCGCGGCATCGGTTCGCTTATCGCGCTTATTGTGGTCGTTGCTGTGCTCGTCGGTGTCGTTTGCATCTTGTCGCCGATTCTCTTTGGTCAGATCATGGAAGTCCTGAGCCGCCTGCCCGAGCAGCTTCGTGTTGCGGGTGGCGACCTCAACGAGATGATCTCGCATGCCAAGACGCTCAACAACACGCCGCTCAAGGAGTATCTGGACGATAATCTTTCGTCGCTGGTTGCCGTGGCATCGAAGTATGTGTCTCAGATCGCTGCCGAGCTTGGCCGCGGTGTGTTCCCGCTCATCACCAATACAGCCTCGCAGTTGTTCGTGATCTTCCTTGGTCTGGTGCTTGCGTACTGGATGGCCTGCGACTACCCTCGCATGCACCACGAGATTTGCACCATCATCGGTCAGGAGAAGGAGACCTCGTACCGCTTTATGGTCGCCATCCTTTCTCGCTCTGTCGGCGGCTACATGCGCGGTATGGTCGTGACGTCCATCTGCGGTGGTTTCCTCGCCTTTATCGGTTTTATGATCATCGGCCATCCGTATGCGGCGCTCATGGCCATCTTTACCGGCATCATGCATTTGGTTCCTGTCGTCGGTCCCTGGGTGAGCGCAGCAATCGCCACAGTGCTCGGTTTCATGTTCAGCCCCATGTTGGCGTTATGGACGCTCATCGTGACGATGGTCGCTCAAAACGTCACCGATAACGTAATTTCGCCTAAGGTCATGCAGAGCTCGGTGCAGGTGCATCCCATCATGAGCCTCACGGCGCTCGTTATTGGCTCGGCACTCATGGGTCCTATTGGCATGATCATTGCCATTCCGCTGTGCGCAGCCCTCAAGGGCATTTTCGTCTACTACTTTGAGAACGAGACCGGCCGCCAGCTTGTGGCCTATGACGGCGCCGTGTTTAAGGGCACGCCGTACCGCGATGCCGATGGCAACCCGGTCGCCGCCTATGACGCGCTCGGGGACGATACGTTCATCTATGAGTCCGAGCTCATCGGCAACGAGACCGCGCCCGAGGCCAAGGCTATGCCCAAGCCCGAGCTCGATAATCCCTGGATCAAGCTCTCGGGTCTTCAGCCCGATGCCACGGGTTTCTTCAAGAATCCCTTCGCCAAGGATGACGATTCCAACTCTGATGACGATACCAAAACCGGCATCGACGGGTCCATGGACGATTCGGATTCTAAATAGGCCCCATTAACGTTTCTTGAAGTTGTAAATGACAAGAAACGCGAGCAAAGCGATTGATAAGGGACCGGCAACATAGAAAAAGAGAATGTCAATTGCGCGTAAAGTGTAATAAGCCTTATCGCCGGACATTACTGCATACAACACGTAGCCAAATGCTGGTTGGTTTGCGTACCAGCAGGAGAAAGCCAATAGCGTTAAAAGTGCCGCTAACAGAAGTGCATTGAGGAAAAATCGTTTGCTTTTCATCGATCGCTCCTTCCGGGTGACTCTTATATGTAATTCTACAGCAGTCTTTTTTCAAAGGATCGCACAGTACTAAATAACGTGCACTTTCGCTGGAGGGTCGCTGTTTGGCGGCCCTCTTTTTTGCACAGGCGCGGTGGGATGGTAATATCGTTACGTTTGAACTGTTTCGATGTGAAACCGAGGAGATTCCCTCTATGAGTGCTGACTACCCGTCAATGACTACGGCCGAGATTCGCTCTAAGTTCCTCAACTTCTTTGAGGAGCGCGGTCTTAAGCTCTATCCTTCTTCGTCCCTCGTCCCCGACGATCCTTCGCTGCTGCTTGCCAACGCCGGCATGAACCAGTTTAAGGAGTATTACCAGGGCAAGAAGACCATGAAGGAGATCGGCGCAATCTCCTGCCAGAAGTGCGTCCGCACCAACGACATCGATTGCATCGGCGAGGACGGCCGTCACCTGTCCTTCTTTGAGATGCTCGGCGACTTCTCCTTTGGTGGCGTCTCCAAGCAGCAGGCCTGCGCTTGGGCCTTTGAGCTCATTACCAAGGAGTTCAAGCTGCCTCTCGACCGCCTGTACTTTACTGTCTTTACCGAGGACGACGAGACCCACGATGTGTGGCGCTCCCTGGGCGTTGCCGAGGATCATATCTCCCGCCTGGGCGAGGACGACAACTTCTGGGCCGCTGGCCCCACCGGCCCCTGCGGTCCGTGCTCTGAGATTTACTTTGACATGGGCGAGGAGGTTGGCTGCGGCAGCCCCGACTGCAAGCCCGGCTGCGACTGCGACCGCTTCCTGGAGTTCTGGAATCTCGTCTTTACCCAGTACGACCGCCAGGAGGACGGCTCCATGCCAGAGCTGCCGCACCGCAACCTCGATACGGGCATGGGCCTAGAGCGCATGGCCGCCATCATGCAGCACAAGACCGCCAATTACGACGGCGATCTGATGCAGCACCTCATCAAGCTGGGCGAGGAGATCAGCGGCAAGACCTATGACGCCGACGATTACTCCGGTGCCAGCCGCTCGCTGCGTATCATCGCGGATCACTCTCGTGCCGTCGACTTTATGATCTCGGACGGCATCCTGCCCGGTAACGAGGGTCGCGAGTACGTCCTTCGACGCCTGCTCCGCCGTGCCGTGTTCCACGGTCGCCTGCTGGGTATCGAGGGCGCCTTCCTGACCAAGTTTATCGACGAGGTCAACGCTCAGATGGGCGAGGCCTATCCCGAGCTGCTCAAGAACGTCGCGCTCGTCAAGGGTATCGTCGCCTCCGAGGAGGAGCGCTTCTCCACGACGCTCGACAACGGTCGCGTCTACCTGGATGAGGCCCTGGCAGCGCTTGCCGAGGGCGCTGTGCTTCCGGGCGATGTTGCCTTTAAGCTGCACGACACCTTTGGTTTCCCCATCGACCTGACCGTCGAGATCGCCGGCACCGCTGGCCACGACGTCGACATGGACGGCTTCACCGCCTGCATGGAGGACCAGAAGGCCCGCGCCCGCGCCAATGCCAAGGGCGACGCCTGGGGCAGCTTCAACGACGTGTGGGTCGAACTTTCCGACAAGGTCGCCGCGACTGAGTTCGACGGCTATGACAACGATGCGATCGTAGGCGCCAAGGTTGTTGCCATCGTGCGCAACGTCGAGTCCGTCGAG
The DNA here is from genome assembly GCF_003459655.1 of Collinsella sp. AF19-1LB. Lineage (NCBI taxonomy): Bacteria > Bacillati > Actinomycetota > Coriobacteriia > Coriobacteriales > Coriobacteriaceae > Collinsella > Collinsella sp. AF19-1LB. Next base: position 140,447 of record NZ_QRWO01000001.1, on the reverse strand, counting down.
TCCGCTGCTGCCGGCGAGGACGTCGAGGTCGTGCTCGACCGCACCCCGTTCTACGCCGAGATGGGTGGCCAGCAGGGCGATGCCGGCGAGCTTTTCGCCGAGGGCGTTGCGCTGACCGTTTCCGATACCAAGAACCACAATGGCCTGTATGCTCACGTCGCCCACGTTGCCGAGGGCACATTGACCGTCGGTGCTACCGTGACCGCCGCGCTCGACGCCGAGCGCCGTGGTTTCCTGCGCCGCAACCACACCGCCACCCACCTGCTCGACGCTGCGCTTAAGCAGGTCCTGGGCGAGCATGTCTCCCAGGCTGGCTCGCTGGTGACGCCCGAGCACCTGCGCTTTGACTTCACGCACTTCGAGGCCCTGTCCTCCGAGCAGCTCAAGGCTGTCGAGGACCTGGTTAACCAGCAGATCTTCGCCTCCAAGCCGGTCGTGACCCGCGTCATGGGCATCGACGAGGCCAAGGCCGCCGGTGCTGTCGCCCTGTTTGGCGAGAAGTATGGCGACGTCGTCCGCGTTGTCTCCGTGGGCGCCGAGGACCAGCCGTTCTCCCGTGAGCTCTGCGGTGGCACCCATGCCGCCAACACCGCCGAGATCGGCCTGTTCAAGATCATTTCCGAGTCCTCTACGGGCTCCAACGTCCGCCGTATTGAGGCCGTGACCTCTAAGGGTGCTCTCGACTACATGGCCGACCGTCTGGCGCTCGTCGACGCCGCCGCTGCTGCGCTCAAGTGCCGCGTGGATGAGGTTCCCGCCCGCGTGGAGAACCTGCAGGCCGAGCTGCGCGAGACTTCCAACAAGCTCAAGAAGGCACTGACCGGTGGTTCCTCCGACGCTATCTCCAGCGCCATCGAGGGCGCCATCGAGCTCGACGGCTACAAGCTCGTCGTCGCTGAGCTCCAGGGCCTTGAGGCTGCCGACCTGCGCAACGTCTGGGATACCGTGCACCAGAAGGTCGCCGGTCCTGTCGCCTGCGTCGTCGCCAGCGTGACCGAGAAGGGCACCCCGGCCCTGCTCGCCGCCGGCTCCGATGACGCCGTCAAGGCCGGTTTCCACGCCGGTAACGTGATCAAGCAGATCGCGGGCCTGGTCGACGGTCGCGGTGGCGGCCGTCCCAACATGGCCCAGGCCGGTGGCAAGAACGCCGCCGGCATCGCCGATGCCCTCGCGGCCGCTAAGACCGCGCTCGGCGCCTAAGAATCTAGGTAGTCGCTGTGGTCGCGCTTGCGCTGGACATAGGGGAGACCAGGATCGGCATCGCCGTCTCGAGCCGTGATGGCAAGATGGCGATGCCTGTCAAGGTGCTCCCGGCTGCAGAGGTCACCGGTATGGCCAAGACGTTCCGCTACCTGGTTGAGGACTATGAGCCCGATATCCTGGTAAGTGGGCGTCCCCTGACCATGGCCGGTGAGCCCGGTCCCCAGGCCGAGCGCGTTGCCGCTGTTGCGCAAAAGATTGCCGACGAGCTCGATCTTCCGTTGGAGTTTGAGGACGAGCGCCTGTCCTCGCAAGAGGCAAAGCGTATCCTGCGCGAGCAGGGCCTCAACGAAAAGCAGATGAGGGGCAAGATTGACATGATTGCCGCCAGCCTGTTTTTGCAGACGTGGCTTGATCGTAAAAACGAGGAGGTTTCGCATGCCTAGCGCTCCCGATCCGCGCCAGCCGAATCGTACACGTCAGCCGTCGTCGCGCCCTGCCCAGCCTGGCCAGCGTCCGGCACAGCCGACCCAGCGCGCAGCTCAATCTGCCGCGCGCCCGGTGCAGTCCTCCTCTCGTTCAGCCCAACCTGTTCAACGGACGGGTCAGCAGCCTTCTGCTCGTTCGGTTCAGTATCCGGCTTCTCACGCGGCTCAGCAGCCCGCTGCTCGTTCGGCTCAGCCTGCAGGCGGTGCTCGCTTTAAGCATCAGGCACCTACTCAGCGAACGCAGGCCCCCCAATCGCATTCGCATCACGCTCGCGGTTCGCATGGCGTTGCTCCGGCGGCCCGCTCGAGCTACAACACGCATGCTCGTCGCGGTGCCCAAAAGAAAAGCTCCCCGGTGCCCATGATTGTCGGCGTCGTGGTGGCCGTAATCGCGCTTGCTACTATCGCTTTCTTTGTCGTGCCTGCCGTCAAGGGCTTCTTTACCGGTGAGGATACGAAGGTCGCGGCTGGTCAGCAGGTTACGGTGACCATTCCCGACGGTGCTTCGGGCGATACGATCGCCTCGATTCTCTCCGAGAACCATATCGTCGAAAATCCCAAGGATTACTACGCGGCGGTGAAAAAGCTTAACGCCGATATGTCGCTTAAGCCTGGCACCTACTCGTTCACCACACTCATGGATGCGACCAAGGTTGTTCAGCAGCTCATGGAAGGCCCCAACGCGGGCTCCAATGCGCTGACTATCCCTGAGGGTCTGACAGTCGATCAAGTCGCCGACCGCGTGGCCCAGGCCTACGACAGCATCTCTAAGGAAGACTTCCTCAACCAGGCCAAGGCCTCCAACTACGTGGACGACTATAGCTTCCTTAAGGGCGCCGCCAACGACTCGCTCGAGGGTTTCTTGTTCCCCAAGACCTATTCGTTGGGTGATTCGCCGACGGCCGATGACGTGATTCGCGCCATGCTCGATCAGTTTAAGACCGAGTACAAGTCGCTTGACTTTGCGAGCTGCGAAGCCAAGATCAAGGAGCGCTACGGTGTGGAGATGTCCGACTACGACATCGTCAACTTGGCCTCTATCGTTGAGCGCGAGGGCCTCAACGCCGATCAACGTGCGCACGTGGCCTCGGTTTTCTACAACCGCCTTGCCGGCAAGCTCGACGGTCTGCGCTATCTCAACAGCGATGCGACCATGATGTATGTCACCGGTGGCGAGGTTACCGCCGACGACCTGCAGAGCGATAGCCCGTATAACACCTATAAGCACGAGGGCCTGCCACCCACGCCCATCTGCTCTCCGTCGCTCGAGGCACTCAAGGCCACGCTTGAGCCGACCGACTCCGATGACCTGTATTTCTACATTACGCAGGACGAGGAGTACTTCTCGCAAACCTACGAAGAGCATCAACTGTCTTGGAATTAGCATGAGGATTTTTAGCCCCAAACGATACGTTGCCTCGGTCGATCGCATCGACCTTGATACCCTGTGGGCCGACGGCAAACGCGCCATTCTGCTCGATCGCGATAACACTCTGGTGCCGCGCGACACCGAGCAGGTTCCCGCTGCGGTTTCCGCTTGGCTCGACGCCGCCCGCGCCAAAGGCTTTAAGCTGTGCATGGTGTCCAACAACTGGCATCGCGATCAGGTCATGAGCTCTGCACGCGAGCTGGGATTCGAGGCCATCAGCCACGCCATGAAGCCGGCGCCGTTTGCCTTGAAGGCGGGTCTTAAGCGCCTCGGCGCCACGGCAGACGAGGCGGTGCTGGTCGGCGATCAGCTGTACACGGACGTGTGGAGCGGTAACTTTGCCGGCGTTGACACTATTCTGGTCAAGCCGCAGGCAACCCGGGACCTGTGGTACACGCAGATCTTCCGTATCTTTGAGCGCCGGGCCCTGCGCGACCTTCCCTGCGAGGAATAGGTTTCGCCATGTCTCAGCACATCAAACACGGCTGCGACCATATCTTCTTTATCGGCTTTTTGGGCGCGGGCAAGTCGACGCTTGCGCGCAATGTGGGCACTATGTTCAAGCGTCGATTCATCGATACCGATCGCTTGGTTGTGCGTCGATGCGGCAAGTCGGTGACCGAGATATTTGAGACCGAGGGCGAGGATCGTTTTCGCGAGCTCGAGACCTCGGCACTCCGTTCGCTTCAAAGCGAGCGCAGCCTGCTGGTGTCGTGCGGGGGTGGCATCGTCGAGACGCCGGTGAACATTGAACTGATGCACGAGATGGGTACATGCGTGTACCTCGAAGGCGACTTTGAGGACTCGTTGCGCCAGATTCGCCGTTCTGATACCCGGCCCGATTTCCGCTCGCCCGAGCATGCTGCGCGCCTGTTTGAGCATCGCCGTCCGCTGTATCGCCAAGCCGCCGATATTACCCTTGATATTCGCAACAAGTCCTTCGAGGACGTTTCCTACCTTTGTGCCGAGATGCTTTTGGAGCGTGGACTGCTATGATTCGCCGCCAACTTATCAATTTCCAAAACCGCAGTGTCGATGTCCGCGTCGGATTGGGCGCGTTCGAGGAACTGTCGCGCATGTTTGCCTCGGCTGTGGGCAAGCCTAAGCGCGCGATGGTGGTTTGGAACGACGCCACATCCGAGCGTTTTGGCGAGGTCGTTGAGCATGCGCTGGTCGACGCCGGCTTTGCCGTGTCGCTGCTCGTCCTCGAGGTTTCGCCTGCCGGCGCTACGCTGGCCGATGCCGATACCGTCTTTGGGGCACTGTCGGCTAACGGCATTACCTGTGACGATCTCGTTGTCGCCGTCGGCGACACGGCGACCTGCTCGGTCGTTGGCTGGTGCGCCAACCAGTGGTGTGGCCGAACCGAGTGCGCGCTGCTGCCGACGACCTTCGATGCCATGCTCACTGTCGCGACGACCATGAAGCCACTCGTCGCCTCGCCGGCGCATGCGCTTCCCGCTATCGCGTTCCGTCCCGAGCCGGGCTTGGTCGTGTGTGACCTCGACCTTGTTCGCGAGGCGGACCCCGAGGACCTCAAGCTCGGCTATGCGGTACTCGTTGGCACCATGCTTTCGAGCAGCAAGTCCCGCTGGAATCAGTTTACTGAGACCGTCCCCGAGATTCTCGGGGGCGAGGAGGTCGCGCTCGTCAATGCCGTTCAGTGGTCTCAGACTGCCCACAAGGACGTACTGATGGCCACGAACCCGAGCGCACGCCATGCGCTCGATTTTGGCAAGACGGGGGAGCGTACCCTGCGCCTCTGCTTGGGCGATGCCGCTTCGCAGGTCCCTGCCTACCAGCTGTTGTCCGAGGGCATGCGCTTTGAGGCGCGCCTAGCACATGATGCCTGCGACTTCGATATCGATTACGTCTTTGAGGTCGATGACTGCTTGGAGGACTTTGGTATCGAGGAGCTTGCCTTCGATCTGGAGCCTGCCTCATATATCGAGGAGTTCCGCAGGCAGCAGTTTGTCCGCTCGAACCGCAGCATGTTGCCGCTGCCCGCGGCGCTCGGCGCTATTCGTCTAACGAGCGTTGAGGACGAGGTTCTCGACCGCCATGCTCGCGCATACTTGGCTTCTCGCAAAGAACTTCTCTAGGATTTATTGACATACATCGTCTTTCGTATCATGTTGAGGGGCGGGTTTCCAATCGGTTGCGAATCGCGCGCGATTCCGTCGTTCGGTTGAGACCCGTTCCGTCTTTATAGAGACAACAAGAAAGGAATCTGCATGTCAGAGTTTGCTGCCGGTCCCACCGGTCGTATCGAGCGTGTCCGTGCCCTGATGGTTGAGCGTGGCTACGACGCTATCGTGGTGCGCGACGAGGCCAACCTTCGTTGGCTTACGGGCGTCAAGGGCGTCTTCGATTACACCTTCGAGTTCCCGCATGCTGCGTTTATTACGGCCGACCAGTGCCTGTTCCATACCGACTCGCGCTATCTCAACAGCTTTGAGGAGAACACGCCCGCCGGCAGCCCCTGGGTTTACGACATGGACGAGGGCACCATCTCCGGTTGGGTCGCCGGCAAGATCGCGGCCAACAAGTGCCGCGTCTGCGCTGTCGAGGACGACATGCAGATCAACTTCTACCAGGGTATCCAGCGTGGCCTTGAGGATCGTTCCGTCGCCTGCATGCTGCCGCTGATGCATGACGACATTCGCAAGATGCGCGCCATCAAGGACGCCGAGGAGATCGAGCTCATGCGCCATGCGCAGTCGATTACCGACGCCGCCTTCCAGCACATGCTCGGCTATATTAAGCCCGGTATGACCGAGAAGCAGGTTCGCAACGAGCTCGAGAACTTTATGTTCGCCAACGGCGCCGACAGCCTGGCCTTCGGCTCCATCGTGGCGAGCGGCCCCAACACCGCCAACCCGCATGCCGTCCCGAGCGACCGCGTGATCGAGAAGGGCGACTTCGTTCTCATGGATTATGGCGCGGGCTATTGCGACTACCGCTCCGACATGACTCGTACCGTCGTGATGGGCGAGCCCACGCAGGAGCAGCTCGACTTGTACGCGCTCGTGCGCCGTGCGCACGAGGAGTGCGTCGCCGCCATCCATCCGGGCGTCGAGGGCAACGACATTTTCAAGCTTTCCAAGAAGATCATCGGTGATGCCGGCTATGGCGATTACTACAACCATGGTCTGGGCCACGGCGTGGGCATTGACATCCACGAGCTGCCCAACTTCAACCGCAGCAAGAATATCATCGAGGTCGGCTCGGTTATCACCATGGAGCCCGGCGTCTACCTGCCCGGCGTGGGCGGCGTGCGCCTGGAGGACTACGGCGTGGTCACCGAGAACGGCTACGAGCCCTTCACCAAGACGCCGCATGACCTTCACGTCATCGATTGCTAGTCTACTTCGGTAGATAGTTTGGGGCGGGGCCTCCGGAGCAATTCGGACGCCCCGCGTTCTCTTTTTATGCGCTCGCTGCAGGCGCCGTCTGCAAGTGTATAATTTCGCTCGTATGTAATTTGGACGCTTGTGCGTTCTGCCCATAACAAGAAAGGTCGCTATGCCTACCATTTCTACCGCCGACTTCAAGAACGGCCTCGGTCTCCGCATTAAGGACAAGGTCTACACCATCGTCGAGTTCCAGCATGTCAAGCCGGGTAAGGGCGGCGCGTTTGTGCGCTACAAGACCCGCGACATCAAGAGCGGCCGCGTCGTCGAGAACACCTGCAACGCCGGCACCAAGTTCGAGAGCGTCATGCTCACCACCCGTGAGTTCCAGTACCTCTACAACGATGGCACCGACTACATCTTCATGGACAACGAATCCTATGAGCAGGTTCCCGTTCCCGAGGACATGGTGGGCGAGAACTCCAAGTGGCTGCGCGAGAACGACATCTGCCAGCTGCTCTTCGCCGACGATGAGCTCATGGGCGTGACTCCGCCGATGTTCATCGAGACCACCATCGTCCAGACCGACCCGGGCTTTAAGGGCGACACCGTCCAGGGTTCCACCAAGCCGGCCACGATCGACACCGGCGCTGTCATCCAGGTCCCCATGTACCTCAACGAGGGCGAGGTCATCAAGGTTGACACCCGCGACGGCAAGTTCGTCTCCCGCGTCTAGCAACCAACTCTTCTAGGAGGACTCATGCCCCAGGAAATCAAGATTGACGGCATCGGCATTTCGCCCGATGTTCTGACCGCCATCGTCTCGCGCGCCGTGTCCGATGTCGAGGGCATCGCCTCCGTTGGCGTCAAGGACCTTGCCACCAACCTTGTCTCCATGATGCTTTCGTCTAAGGCCCCGGCTTCCGAGCCGGCGGTCGAGGCCGAGGTCATCGGCGACAAGCTTGCACTCACCGTGCGCGTCGTGGTGTTCTTTGGCTATCCGTTCAAGAAACTCGCCGAGGCCGTTCGCGCCGCCGTGGTCACCGCCATCGATGCCCAGGTGGGCGTCGAGGTCGAGCGCGTTGACGTTTGCATCGACGGCCTCGTTTTCCCCAAGGAGTAACCTTTGAGCCTTAAGGTTTATCGCGGGCGTACGCTTGCCCGCAGTCAGGCGCTGCAGCTGCTGTTCCAGGCCGAGGCCACGGACAGCCCGCTCGAGCGCGTCCTCGAGGGCGATTTCCTGATCTCGAAGGGTCCCCTCGACCCCTATGCGCTGGAGCTGTGCCGCGGTGCTTACGAGCATATCGACCGCATCGACTGCGCTCTGCGCTCCGTTGCCAAGAACTGGGATCTTATGCGCATGCCCGGCGCCGACCGCAATCTGCTGCGTATCGCCGTCTATGAGATGCGTTTCCTCACCGACGAGGAGGTCTCGGACGCCATCGTGATCAACGAGGCCGTCGAGCTTGCCAAGGCCTACGGCACCGACCAGTCCGCGTCGTTCGTCAACGGCGTGCTGGGCAAGATCGCTCGCAGCGAGGAGCTGCCGGGCGAGGACCTGTACCAAGAGCTGCTCGCCGAGGATCGCGCTCGCGAGGAGGCCCAGGCTGCCGAGGCTGCCGCTAAAGTTGCGGTTGCCCAGGCTGAGGCTGGTGTGCTGGCCGAGGGTGTGGACGCTGCTGAGGCCGTCGAGGCCGACTCCGTCGAGGAGTAGCCATGCCAGAGGGTTCTGTACGCAACTTTGACGAGATCTCGGACCGTCTGGACCAGATCATCGCTACCGTTCGCTCCAAAGATACCTCCTTGGAGCGTTCACTCGATCTGTTTGACGAAGCGATTGAGCTGGGCTCCCGCGCGGTCGATATGGTCGACAAGTTTGAGCTGACGCCGCGTGAGGCCGACAAGCTCGAGCAGGAATACGATGAGGATGCGGCAAATGAATCCCAGGATAGCTAGGCCGCATCTCTGGATACGAATGGTTGATGGCATTCATGAAACGCGTGCGTCTTGATGACGAACTGATTTCACAGGGCATCTGCGCCGATCGCGCGGATGCCCTTCGCACTCTTATGGCCGGCTTGGTCTCGAGTGGCGGCGAGCGCTTGACTTCGCCGGGCCTTAAGGTGACCCCGGGCCTGCCGTTGCACGTGAAGGGGCGCATTCCCTATGTTGGCCGCGGCGGTCTTAAGCTCGAAGGCGCGCTTGATGCGTTTGGTATCAATCCGACGGGCCTTGCCTGTCTGGATGTGGGCTGCTCTACCGGCGGCTTTACCGATTGCCTGCTTAAGCGCGGAGCTGCGACAGTTGTCTCGGTGGACGTGGGTCGCGCCCAGTTCGATTGGTCGTTGCGTCAGGACGATCGCGTGACGCTGCATGAGCGCACAAACGTGACGCAGCTGCCCGAGCTTGGCTATGCCGGCGCTATCGACCTGGCTGTGTGTGACGTCTCGTTTACCAGCATCGCGAACATTATCGATGCGGTGCTGGCGTGCCTGGCGCCTACGGGTGCATTCTGCACGCTCGTAAAGCCGCAGTTTGAGGCTCCGGCGGCGCTGGTGGGCGAGGGCGGAATTGTGACCGACCCCGCCGTGCGCCGCGATACACTCGTTGCGGCAGTTGAACTCTTTGCTGCCAAGGGGCTGTTCCCGGTCGATGTGTGCGTGTCGCCCATTCATGGTGCCAAGGGAAACGTTGAGTTTTTCCTGTACGGCATGAGGTTTGCCCCCGGCGGACGTACCGACGATGAGCTGCAATCCCAGGTATCGGTTTTGAGCGAGAAAGCTGCAACGCTATGAAGGTCTTTCTGGTTCCCAATTACTACAAGCAAGAGGCCGTCGAGAGCGGTCTGATGCTCGAGCTTTGGCTTTCGCGCCAGGGCTACGAGGTCGCATGGGCTGCCGACCAGCGATCGAAGATTCAAAGCACGCCTGATATTGATGGCTCAGATCTGGTCATTACGCTCGGCGGCGACGGTACGTTGCTGCGCGCTGCCCGCATCCTCAACCATCGCGAGATTCCTATCCTTGGTCTTTCCTATGGTCACCTGGGCTTTTTAACTGCTGCGAGCCCCGAGGAGCGCGACATTCTGCAGGTCGTGAGCGATGCTCTGTCCGGTGAGCTGCACGTGAGCCGCCGCGCCACCATCGCCGCGGATATCGTGTCCGTGCGCGACGATGGCACGAAGGATGTCGTGCGCACGTTTGCCCTCAACGATATGGCACTTACGCGCGGCCCCCTGTCCGATATGGTTGAGTTTGACATCACGGTGTCCGGCCATCATATCGATCGCCTGCGCGGCGACGGTGTCGTCGTTTCGACGGCGACCGGCTCCACCGGCTATGCGCTTTCCGCCGGCGGTCCCATTGTCAGCCCCGATTACACGGGTATGGTCTGTGTGCCCATCGCCCCGCATACCATTCAGGCTCGCGCCTTTTTGACCTCGCCGAGCGATGTAGTCGAGATCTTTATGTCCGACGATCGCCCGAGCGTGCCGGCGATTGCCATCGACGGACAGTTTATTACCTGCGATGGCACGGTCGAGAGCGTGGCCGTGCGTCGCGGTCCCGGAGATGTGCTGCTTCTCGATTACGGTCCCGAGAGCTTTTATAACTCCGTGAGCCGCGTGTTCTACGGAGTGCGTCATGATCGATGAGCTGCAGGTTTCTAACATTGCACTCATTCGCGAGGCGACGCTGGTGCCGAGTACCGGCCTGACTGTCCTGACCGGCGAGACCGGTGCCGGCAAGACCGCGCTGCTCTCGGCCCTCAAGCTTATTTTGGGTGAGCGCGCGGATTCGTCGACGGTGCGCGAGGGCGAGGCGCTGGCGAGTGTCGAGGCGCGCTTGTTCGACGGCCCGCACGACACGGAAGGCTTCACGGTCCAGCGCAGCCTTTCTGCCGAGGGCCGCAGCCGCGTGAAGATTGACGGCCGCATCGCCAGTGTGCGCGAGCTTTCGGAGCGCGTCGGCGTGATGATGGATCTGTGCGGCCAGCACGAGCACCAGCGCTTGCTCGACCCGGCGCATCACGTTGCGATGGTCGATGCGTGGGCAGGGCGCTCTGCGCTCGAGGCGCTGGATGCGTATCGCGCCTGCTTTAAGGCATCGCGCGCTGCCGCCAAGGAGGTTCGACGCGTCGAAGAGGCCTCACGTGCGCAGGGGAGCCGCGTCGAGGAGGCGCGCTTTGCCCTGGAGCGCATCGGCGAGGTCGACCCCAAGCCGGGCGAGTATGAGGAGCTCGAGGAGCTGCTGCCGCGCTCGGAGCACGCCGAGGTCTTGGTGGCGACGGCTAACGATGCCCATGCATCGCTTGCCGCCGAAGGGGGAGCGCTCGATGCCGTGAACAGTGCCGTGGCAGAGCTTTCTCGAATGGCTACCGTCGATCGCAAACTGGGTGACATCGCCGACGCACTTTCGAATGCCTGCATCTTACTCGAGGATTGCGCCAACGAGCTGCGTGCTTATCGCGATGGCGTCGCCTTCGACCCGCGCGAGCTCGCTCGCATGCGTGAGCGGTATTCCGACCTCAAGGGCCTGTTGCGTCAGTGGGGTCCCACCATGTACGATGTTTTTGCCATGCGCGATCGCTCGCAAGAGCTGCTGTCCCTGGTCGATGATGGCGATGAACAGATCAAAAAGGCGCGCGAATCACTTGGTGCTGCTGAGCGCGAGTTGTTTGCCGCTGCCAAGGCGCTTAAGCGCGCTCGCAATACGGCGGCCCCGCGCTTCTGCCACGAGGTTGGTCGTCAGATGGCACGCTTGGAGATGGGCGGCGCCGAGCTCGTTTGGGAGTCGCGTGATCTTCCGCGCGCCGAGTGGACGCCGGCGGGTCCTTCGAGCTATGAGCTTTTGTATCGCAGCGGTGCCGGCTTGACGCCGCGTCCCCTGCGCCGAATTGCGTCGGGCGGCGAGCTTAGCCGCGTCATGTTGGCGAGCAAGGTGGTCTTGGGTAATGCTGATGGTGTCGACACTCTGGTATTTGACGAGGTCGATGCTGGTGTCGGTGGCTCCACGGCGCGTGCACTCGCGGGCGTGCTGGCAGATCTCGCCGCAACGCATCAGGTGATTGTCGTAACCCACTTGGCGCAAGTCGCCGTCATGGCTGACAAGCATTATGTCGTCAGCAAGGAACCGGGCGATGTTCCCCAGACGCATTTGGACGAGGTAACTGGCGAAGCGCGTACCGCCGAGATCGCCCGCATGCTCAGCGGCGATCAGTCCGAGGCAAGCCTGGCGCACGCCAGGCAGATGCTTGCGGAGGCGCGTGCCTAGGCCGAGCCGCCACATGCATGTCCAACCCGGCCGCCACGAAATGGGTCCATCTACTACGTTTGGTAGGGCATCGGCAACCACGCCAAGAATTGCAAAAAGAAAACCGCAGGTAGAACGCCTGCGGTTTTCTCTATTTTGGGTGTATGGTTGGCGGTTGCGGTTAAAACGTAGTAGATGGGCGTGTTTCGTGACGAGAGGCGTCTATCGGCTCCCCAATTTACCTACTCAACGACCTTATCCGGCTGGATGAGCTCCTCGTAGTAGCTGATGTGCTCTCGGGCGTCCTCGATTTCGGGCAGCAGGAAGTTGTAGATGACCTCTATGATCATTGTGGCGCTTATCTTAGAGAACGCAAAGTCGCCCGTCGTCAGCAGCGCTTCGTGGTTGACGGTATTAAAAGTGTAGTCTGCCAGGCGCGCGAGCGGGGATTTGCTGTCGCTGCTGATGACGACTACGGTTGCGCCGCAGTCGCGAGCCGCTTTTGCCATGCGATTCAGTCGGCGCGATTTGCCGGAGTTTGAGATTAGCACGATGACGTCGCCGGGGCGTAGTGTGAGCGCAAACCCGATCGAGGTCTCGCTGATGGTGCTCGCCATGCAGCGAAGGCCCAGCTGCGAAAACTTAAATGTCGCATCGAGCGCGACCGCGTTCGTATTGCCCACAGCCGCAAACTCAATAACCCCTGCATGCTTAAGGGCATGTACAACAGCCGCCAGCGTATCGTGGTCGATCCCGTCGATGGTCGCATTAAGCTCGCTCACCTTGGCAGCCAGGATGTTCTTAAGGCTCTGCTCCATGTTGTCGAGTGAGACTTCGTCAGTCAGGCCCTCGTTGCGCTGGCTTTCCAAATCCCTCGCCAGGGAAAACTGAAAGCTGCGGAAGCTGCCAAAGCCAAGCTTGCGGCAGAAGCGCGAAACGGTCGCCTCGGACGTGGCGGCGGCGCGCGAGAGCTGAGCTGCCGTGAGGCGTGGCGCCTCGGACTGGTGCTCCAATATATAGTCGACAATGCGCTGCTCTGACTCGCTGTATCCCTGATGGGTACTAATGAGGGAAAGTGCGCTCTTGCTACTATCGGTCATGGATGGCTCCTGGTTGGCATGATAATCGGACTCGTTTTGTAATGTCATAGTATAGGGGGATTTTCAATTACAAGATACACCTTGCCGTTTCAAGTGTTGATGGTAAACTTTCACCTACCGTTTACGGTTATGAAAGAACCTTTCACCGGAGAATTGCGCCGTGTCTCTTCTCACGCGGACGGTAGGTTGGTATCTTTCAGTTGTGGAAAAGCGCGCAAGGACGCGCGTGTAGGGGAGCGCCTGCGGGCGCAAAACTTAAAAAGGAGGGACACATGGCTAAGTTTGACATCATCGCCGCCACCGGTTGCCCGACCGGCATCGCGCACACCTTCATGGCGAAGGAGGCGCTGGAGAAGGCAGCTGCCGAGCGCGGTCTGACCATTAAGGTCGAGACTCATGGCCAGGTCGGTGTCGAGAACGAGCTCACCAAGAGTGAGATCGCTGGTGCCAAGGCCGTCGTCGTCGCAGCCGATAAGGATGTCCAGGCTGAGCGTTTCGCCGGCAAGCCCATGGTTTCCGTTGGTGTTTCCAAGGCCCTGTCCGTTGAGGCCGCCGGTAAGCTGATTGACCGCGCGCTCGCCGCCAAGGGCGACAACACGGTTGCAGCCGCTGCCGATGTCGAGGACGAGGCCGAGGAGAAGGAGTCCATCGGTCACGTCATCTACAAGCACCTTATGAACGGCGTCAGCCATATGCTGGTCTTCGTCGTTGCCGGTGGTGTCCTGACCGCCGTCTCGTTCCTGTGGGGCATTACGTCCTTCGATTCGACGGCGTCTGACTACAACAGCTTTGCTGCGATGCTCAAGATCATCGGCGGCATCGCCATGAACCTCATGGTTCCGGTGCTTTCCGCCTACATCGCCGAGTCCATCGGTAAGCGCCCGGCGCTCGTCCCTGGTTTTGTTGCCGGTATGATCGCCATTCAGGGCCTGCCTGTTAACGCCGAGACCGGCATGATCGACGCCGGTGGCGCCGGCGTGGGCTTCGGCTTCCTGGGCGGCATCGTCGGCGGCTTCCTCGCTGGCTATGTCATCCTGCTGCTCGAGAAGGTCTTTGCCGGTCTGCCCAAGAACCTGGACGGCCTCAAGGCCATCTTCCTGTACCCGCTGTTCTCGACGGCTATCGTCGGCCTGGTCATGCTCGGCATTTCCGGCCCCATGGCTGCCATCAACACCGCCATGATGGACTTCCTCAAGGGCCTGTCCGCCTCTGGCGCCGTTGTCCTGGGTCTTGCCATCGGCTGCATGTGCGCCTTTGACATGGGTGGCCCGGTCAACAAGGCTGCTTACGTCACTGGTACTGCTATGCTCACCGAGGCACTGGCTGCCGGCGTTGGCACCGATACCTACAACTTCGGCACTAACTTCATGGCTGCCGTCTCCGCCGCCTGCATCGTTCCGCCGCTGATCACTACCTTCGCCGTCGTTGTCGGCAAGAAGTACTTCAGCCAGGAGGATCACGACGCCGGTGTCGTCAACCTCATCCTTGGTTGCACCCACATCACCGAGGGCGCCATTCCGTTCATGACCAAGAACATCTGGCCCGTCATGCCCATCATGATGCTCGGTTCCTCTATCGCTTCGATCCTGACCATTATGTTCAACGTTCACGATCCGGCGCCTCACGGTGGCTTCCTGGTCCTGCCCGTTGTCGAGAACGGTCCGCTTTGGGTCCTCGCTATCCTCATCGGCGCTGTGGTCGGTGGCATCCTGTTCGTGGCCTTCAAGAAGTACGACTTTGAGAAGAACCAGAAGGCCGCTCCTGCAGCCAAGCCCGTTGAGGCCCCCAAGGCCGCTGCCGTCGAGGCCCCCAAGGCCGAGGCTGCCGACTTCGTGAAGGTCGAGAATGTCTTTGTCGCCGAGGACTTCGCTTCTCGTGACGAGGCTCTGAGCTTCGTTTCCAACCAGGCCGTCAAGGCCGGTATCGCAAGCGACGCCGACGCCGTGATGAACGCCTTCCTGGCCCGCGAGGCCGAGGGCACCACGGGCATGATGGAGGGCTTCGCCATCCCGCATGCCAAGTCCGACGCCATTACCGAGGCCGCCGTCATCGTCGTTAAGGACGAATCCGGCGTGACCGGTTGGGACACCATGGACGGCGCTCCCGTCAACGTGGCTATCGCCCTGCTCATCCCCGGTGCACAGGCTGGCACCACGCACCTCAGGATCCTGTCCAAGGTCGCCGAGGCGCTCATGGACGAGGACTTCCGTGGCACCGTCAAGGGTTCCACCGACGCCGCCGAGATCGCCAAGACGATCAACGCCCGCCTGGTCTAATCCAGCAGTCAGCGATTAATATCGCCCCCTGTAAAAAGGCGGAGACCCTCACCAGGGCCTCCGCCTTTTTCATCCCTACTCGGCACTTAGGGACGTTCCTTTTCTGCCGGCAGTTTGGGACAGTCCTCAGTCCACAAGAGGGTATAGATAGGCTCCATCAACTAGATCAACCAGGCGAACAAAAAATTAGCCAGAATTCTGTTTGCACGATATTGCTCTGGACCGACCGAGTTTCCGCAGCTTGCCTGCCGGGCGGGGCGGTTCAGTTTGTCGCGAGTTCCGCACGCAAAGGAAAGCACTTAATGTGCTTTCCGTCTTGCGCAGGACTGTAGAGCAGCAAACTTAACCGCCCCGCCCGGCAGACGAACGTACAGGAACGACATCTGTCCAACAATTCGTGCGAAACACAATGAAAAACCGTTTGATGTGAGTTAATATAAACAACGTCGTGAATCTGACTCCTGCCACATGCATGACAGGGGTTAAACACAAAAAGGAGACAATTATGGTTTCTGAGAAGGCTACCCTCGTTAATCCTCAGGGTCTGCACATGCGTCCGGCTGGTCTGTTCGCCTCCACCATGGGCAAGTATGCCTGTGACGTGACGGTCGTCACCCCCGAGAAGGAGGTCAACGGCAAGTCCCCGATGGCCCTCATGGCTGCTGGTATCCCCTGCGGTACCGAGGTCGAGGTCAAGTGCGACGGCGCCGACGAGGCCGAGGCTCTGGCTGCTGCCATCGAGCTCATCAAGAGCGGTCTTGGCGAGTAGAACTCAAACGGGTCGCATGTTGAACAACTAAGTTCATATTTGGGGGCGCAGTGACCTGTTGTAAGGTAGCTGCGCTCTTTTGTCATGGATATGGCAAAACGCTTTATCACATGACACGGAGAGAGGAATGGGAATGTATCAGGGAGTCAACGCTTCCGAGGGCATCGGTATCGGCACCGTTATGGTCGCCGTCGATCCCGACTTGACGTTTGAGCCGCACGAGGTTGCTGATTCGGCAGCAGAGAAGGAACGCTATCAGACCGCTCTTTCGGTCTTCTGCGAGAAGACTCAGGCTCAGGCCGACCACATGAAGGAGACGGTGGGCGAGGCCGAGGCCGAGATCATGAGCGGACACATTGTCCTGGCTCAGGATCCGGGCATGACCGACGCCATCAACGCCGCCATTGACGGCGGCACCTGCGCCGAGCAGGCGCTCATGGACACCTCGACCATGTTCGAGAACATGTTCCTGTCCATGGACGACGAGATGTTCCGTCTGCGCGCGGCCGACATCGCCGACATCCGTACCGGCATTCTGGCCGAGTTGCTGGGTAAGGAGGTCGTCGACCTCTCCGTCCTGCCCGAGAACACCGTCGTTGTCGTGCACGACCTCACGCCGTCCATGACCGCCACGATCGATAAGGCGCACGTTGCCGGTATCGTCACCGAGACTGGTGGCCGCACGTCGCACTCCGCAATCATTGCGCGCGCCCTCGAGATCCCGGCTGTCCTTTCGGTTTCCAACAGCTGCACCGCACTGCGCAACGGCATGACCGTTGTCGTCGACGGTGGCAAGGGTATCGTCGAGGCCGATCCCGATGAGGAGACGCTCGCCGCTTACACTGCCAAGGCCGAGGCTTTCGCTGCCGAGAAGGCGGCTCTCGAGGCCTTCCGCGGCAAGCCGTCCGTGACTGCCGACGGCATCAAGAAGATCATTGCCTGCAACATCGGCAACCCCGATGACGTGCCCAACGCGCTCGATCACGACGCCGAGGCTATCGGCCTGTTCCGTTCCGAGTTCCTGTTCATGGACTCTGCTGAGCTTCCTTCCGAGGAGGAGCAGTTCAACGCCTACCGTAAGGTCGCCAGCGCGCTCAAGGGTGCTCCGGTCATCATCCGCACGCTCGATGTGGGTGGCGACAAGGAGATTCCGTACCTGCACATGGTCAAGGAAGAGAACCCCTTCATGGGCTTCCGCGCCGTGCGTTACTGCCTGGCCAACCCCGACCAGTACAAGGTCCAGCTCCGCGCCCTGCTGCGCGCCAGCGCCTTCGGTGACGTCAAGATCATGATCCCGCTCGTCACCTGCGTCGAGGAAGTCTTGGCTGTCAAGGAGCTCGTCGAGCAGTGCAAGGCCGAGCTGACCGAAGAGGGTCGCAAGTTCAACGAGAACATCGAGGTTGGCATCATGGTCGAGACGCCTGCCGCCTCGCTGCTCACTGACCGCCTGGCCGAGGTCGCCGACTTCTTCTCCATCGGCACCAACGACCTGATCGGCTACACCATGTGCGCCGACCGTGGCAACGACACCATCTCCAACCTGTACCAGGTTTACTATCCCGCCGTGCTCCGCTCGCTCAAGAACATCATCGAGAGCGGCGTGAAGGCCGGCATCATGGTCGGTATGTGCGGCGAGGCCGCTGCCGATCCGTTGCTCGAGCCGCTGCTGATCAGCTGGGGCCTGGAGGAGTTCTCGATGAGCGCTCCGTCCATCCTGCGCGCCCGCAAGACCATCAGCCAGTGGACCAAGGCCGAGTGCGACGAGCTCGCCGAGAAGGCGCTCGCCTGCAACACCGCTGCCGAGGTCAAGGCACTGCTCGAGTCCGCAGCTCGCTAATTTGGTATCAGAGGTAACCGCGTGGTTGGAATGGGCCGGCCACGCGGCCCTCACATATACAGGGGGTACTGTAAATGTTCTACACGCTAACCGCTAACCCGGCTGTCGACATGACGGTTTCGAGCTCTCCGCTCGAGCCCGACGAGAACGTCCGCACCGGCTCGGCCAGCTACACGGCTAACGGCAAGGGCCTCGACGTGTCCTTCGCCTTTAAGAAGATGGGCGTCGACACCGTCGCGCTCGGTTTCTTCGCCGGCTTCACGGGCAAGTTCATCGTCGAGGAGGTCATGAACCTGGGTTGCCTCTGCCGCCCGGTCTGGACCGACGGTATCACGCGCATCAACACCTACGTCAACGATGGCCAGCACGAGTACGGCATCCTGAACCCCGGTGCTCCGATCACGCCGCAGCATCAGGAGGAGCTCTACAACATCCTGGACACCGCGGGCGACCTTGAGTGCCTGATCGTCTCCGGCTCCGTGCCTCCCAAAGCTACGCCCGACTTCCTGGCTCAGGTCATGGAGCACGCTCAGGCCCGTGGCGCCGACGTCGTCCTGGACCTGTCCTCCGACAAGCTCAAGGAGCTCGCTCACAAGAAGCCGCTGCTCATTAAGCCGAACCATCACGAGATGAAGGCTATCTTCGGCGTGCCGGTCGACACCGACGACGAGGTCCGCGTTGCCATGAAGCTGGCTCACGAGGCCGGCGTCCAGAACGTGCTGCTCACCCGTGGTAGCCGCGGTGACGCTTACTTCTCCAACGGCGAGGACATCTGGTATGCCAAGCGTGAGTTCAACATCAAGCTTGTCTCTTCCGTCTGCGCCGGCGACTGCACCCTCGCTGCGTTCCTGCACAAGTGGTACAGGGATCGCGACAACGTCGAGGAGGCCATGAAGCTCGCTATGGCCACCGGCGCCAACGTTGCTGAGTCCGTCGGCATCGGCGACTTTGGTCACGTCGACGAGTACAGCAAGCGCGTTGCCGTTCGCAAGCTCGATCGCAAGTAAGCGAAACACGACAAACTCGTGCGCATACGGCGTCCCGGTTTCGACCGGGGCGCCGTTTTTTGTCCCACTCGAACCTCGGAGCCGCGCTTCACGCGTTCCACACCGTTCACCGAGTTGTTGTAGCCTTTTGCCGAAGCGTGGAATATACTTTCATTAACTCGTTGCTTCGTGAAAGGAACATTCATGATTTACACGCTTACTGCAAATCCCGCTATTGACTACAACATCTCCTGCGATGGCTTGTCCGCCAACACCGTTACCCGCACCCGTAACGCTGTCTACACCCCCAACGGCAAGGGTCTCAACGTTTCGTTTACGCTCGACCACTACGGCGTCGACACCACGATCCTGGGCTTCTTCGCCGGCTTCTCGGGTGAGTATATCGTTAAGGGCGCCGAGGCCCTGGGCGTGCCCGTCAAGCCCGTGTGGACTGACGGCATCACGCGTGTTAACGTGTTCCTCAACGCCGGTCCCGACACCGAGTACAACATGGTCAACGCCGGTGCCGCCATCAACGAAGCCAACGAGCAGGAGATGTTTGAGCTTATCGATTCGCTCGATGACATGACCTGCCTGGTTATCAGCGGCTCGCTGCCCCCCAACACCTCCGAGAGCTTCCTGGCAGAGGTCCTGCACCGCGTCAAGGCCAAGGGGGCCGAGTTCGTCCTTGACATCTCGAGCCATCAGCTGGCCGACCTCATTGCTATGGAGCCGTTGCTCATTAAGCCTAACGACGACGAGCTGCTCGACATCTTTGGCATTAAGGTGAGCGGTGGCGACGACGAGTCCGTCAAGGGCGCCATGGCCGAGCTGCACGCCAAGGGCGCTAAGAACGTGCTGCTGACCCTCGGTGGCGCCGGTGCGTACTTCTCCAACGGCGAGCACATCTGGTTTGCCAATCGCACCTTCGACGTCAAGCTGCTGTCGACGGTGTGCGCCGGCGATTCCTCGCTCGCTGCCTTCCTGTCCGTATGGCACGACGCTCCCGAGCGAGTCGAGGACGCCCTGCGCCTTTCGATGGCTACCGGCGCCAACGTGGTCGAGTGCCCGGGTCTGGGCGATTTTGCCAAGGTGGACGAATACAAGAAGCACATTGAGATTCGCCAGGTCTGCTAGCAGCATCGATGCGTCGTTGCCGAACACCCGCTTTGGATTACCAAGGCGGGTGTTTTTTGCGCGCTGAACGTATGTGGCGTCTGCTGTCTCGATTTATCTAATCGACGACGCGATTGCGTGTGCGTGTTTTCTCGTTTCTTGTTAGACTTCTTGAGAACCATCGATTTATGCTCACAAGTGCAGGAGGCCATAGGCATGTGCAATGTTTCGCTCAACGGTACTCAACCGTCCGATGCGTCCCTGTGCGTCCTGCGCGCGCTTGAGGCGGCTGGTCTTGAGGCTTGGTACGTGGGCGGTTGGGTGCGCGACGCCCTGATGGGGTGCCCCAGCCACGATGTTGATATGTGCTGTAGCGGCCTGTGGCAGGAGTCCAAAGCGGCGCTCGAGGCCGCCGGCATCGCGGTTGTGGAGTCCGGCATTAAATTTGGCGGAATCACGGCTATTTCCGATGGCGAGCGTATCGAGGTCACCACGTACCGTCTGGATGGCTTTTACACCGATGGTCGCCATCCCCAGAGTGTGGAGCGTGCCGCCTCGCTCGAGGACGATCTGGCGCGCCGCGACTTTACCGTCAACGCCATGGCCTGGCATCCCGAGCGCGGGCTTGTCGACCGCTATGACGGCCAGGGTGATCTGGAGCGCAAGCTGATTCGCGCTGTCGGCGATCCCAAGCGCCGCTTTAACGAGGACGCCCTGCGCATGCTGCGTGCGGTACGCTTTGCCTGCCGCCTTGACTTTATGATTGAGCCCGAGACCAAGCGCGCGCTTGCCGAGTGCGCACCGCTGCTCGATGCCGTGGCGCGCGAGCGTGTGGGTATTGAGCTCGAGGGCATTCTTTCGACCGGTCATGGGGGAGACGCGATGCTTCGCTATCCCGAGCTCATCTGTGCCGCCGTGCCCGAGCTTGCGCCCGCTCGCGGGTTTGATCAAAGCAGTGTCTATCATGCGTTTAACGTCTACGAGCATATCGCCCGCGTGCTGACGGTGGCAGGGGAGCTGGCGCTGTGCGACGGCGTCGCGCCCTCGTCGAGCCTTATGTGGGCGGCGTTTTTGCACGATGTGTCCAAGCCCGAGTGCTTTTCGGTCGATCACGCCGGCAGCGGACACTTCTACGGTCATCCCGAGCTCGGCGCCAAGAAAGCGCGCGTCATTATGGATCGCCTGGCGCTCTCGCACGACCTGGTGCGCGACGTGTGCCTGCTCATCAAATATCACGATAAGCCGCTGCGCCCCGAGCGCTCCTGCCTGCTCAATATGATGCGCGCGCTTTCGGGCGAGGGCGTCGATACAGCGCGCTTAATCGACGAGCTTATGGACCTCAAGCGTGCCGACACGCTGGGCAAGGCCCCGTCGTGCTTCTATTACGTCGAGACGATTGAGGAGATGCGCGCAATGGCGCACGAGCTGCTGAAGGCGGGGGAACCCTATACGCTCAAGATGCTCGCCATTAACGGCGGCGACCTGATCCGCGCCGGTGTGAAGCCGGGGCCCGAGCTAGGCCAGCTACTCAACTCCGCCCTCGACGCCGTGATCGAAGACAACATTTCCAACGAGCGCGAAGCTCTTTTGGTCCATCTCAACTTGAATTAGCTACCCAGTTTACCTGCGTGTTCCATAACCTGCCGACAATTTTTCGGCAATTTGGAATTTCTTCTTGCGCTGACGTTTTTTGTCCCGTAATATATTTCCTCGCAGCACGGCAGTGCAGATGTCATGTGGCCCGTTCGTCTAGCGGTTTAGGACGCCGCCCTCTCAAGGCGGAGATCACCAGTTCGAATCTGGTACGGGCTACCACTTCTTTTCTGCTGAGGTCTATGGCCCGTTCGTCTAGCGGTTTAGGACGCCGCCCTCTCAAGGCGGAGATCACCAGTTCGAATCTGGTACGGGCTACCACGCATCTGATACCCGGTCTTCCCATGGAAGCCCGGGTTTTTTATTTCCAAACAACCGTCTGCAATTCCCGTTTGAACCAGAGCTTTGCGTTCTTCCTATGGCCCTTACGGGTACAATAACCAAGATATTTTGACTGTTAGAAGGAGTCTCATGACGGAGTCCTCTCAGCATACGTCTAAGCCCCAGGTCGAGGTTGAGGCCTCGGGCGGAGATGACAATAAGAGCGCACGCCGCGGCGCCATCTTTATCGGCGTCGTGCTGGTGGGTTATATCGTCTATCTGGTGGTAACCGGGCAGATGGGGCAGTTCTGGGCCGCTATGTCGAGCGTGCAGGCGTCATGGCTCTTTGTCGCGTGTCTTTGCATGTTCATGTATCTGTTCTTTGGCATTGTGGCCTATGCGATCGCCGTATGGCTTGACCCCAATTCACCCGTCGGCATTCGCGACCTGATCTCGGTCGAGGCGAGTGGCATCTTCTTTGGCAACCTCACGCCTATGATGATGGGCTCGACTCCCGCCCAGATCTACCGCCTGACCAAGGCGGGCCAAAATGTCGGCGAGGCCGGAGCCACGCAGTTCACGCGCTTTATCGTGTACCAGTTTGGCCTCGTTGCCTGGGGGGCTATCCTACTGCTTGCTCGCATGCCGTTTTTTGCCGAGCGCTATGGCGACATGACGCTGCTGTGCGTCTTTAGCTTTGGTGGGCATTGCTGCATCTTGCTGGGCATCTTCGCCGTCGCGCTCATGCCTAAGACCGTCACGCGCGTTGCCCATTGCATCATCAATTGGCTCGAGCGCATAGGTGTCTCGGCCACTAAGATCGAGGGATGGCGCACGTTTGTCGACGGCGAGATCTACTCCTTCTCCGAGAAGTTCAAGCTTTCGGCCGGACATTTTTCGTCCATGCTGCTCACCGTGTTTATCACCATGCTGCAGCTCGCGTTTTTCTATCTGGTTCCGTATTTCCTGATGCTTGCCTTTGGCCATCACGAGGTCGACTTTTTCTCGGTCATGGCCGCGAGCGCCTTTGTCCAGCTGCTGAGCTCTGCGGTTCCCTTGCCCGGTGGAACTGGTGGCGCTGAGGGCGGCTTTGCTTTGTTCTTGGGTCATTTCTTTGGGTCGGCTTCGACCGCCGGCTATCTGCTGTGGCGCCTCATTACGTTTATTGCGCCGACCATTTTGGCTGCGCCCCTGCTGGGACTTAAGAGCGCCCACAACGAGAGCATCCATGCGCGCTGGGATCGCGTGATGCGCAAAATCGGCCGCGAGCCTCAGACGCCCTCTGCGCCCACTAAGCCGCACCCCACGAATGCTGTTACCGTTGATCCCAGGAAGCACGCTCAGAAGGCTTCTGGGACCGCTAAGCCGGCTCATAAAGCCTATGTGCGCCAGACGGGCGACGGTATCCGCGTATCTCCGTCGGCGCTCAATAAGAAGAAGCACCCTAAGTCGCGGTAGGGCAGTCGTGCGTTCTTCATGATGCGGGGCATATTTGAGCTGTATGGGGGATAATCCTCTTACGTAGATTATCTCTCATCTGTTGATGAATGCTCGCATATCGAAGGGACACACCCATGGCCACCAGTAAACCGCGTATTGATCGCCGTATCGTTCGCAGCCGCAATGCCATCCTTTCCGCTTTTGAGCGCTTGCTCATGGAAAAGCCGCTGGCAGACATTACGGTGAGTGCCATCGCGCGCGAGGCCAATGTCGACCGTAAAACCTTCTACGTGCACTTTGGTACGGTTGATGGCTTGCTCGATGCCATTGCCGTCGATGTGGTGGAGATGATTGTCGACTCGGTCGAGAAAACGCTTGCTTCCATGGACGGTGACACCAACGAGCGCGCCCTGGGCGCGGCGGCGACCTTCTTTAAAACCGTTAACGAGGCGCTGTGCAACAACCTGGTGCTCAATCGTCAGCTGATCGAGAACATTCCGCTCGATGATTTTATGGCTCGTCTTCGTGCGCCGCTCGAGCACGAGATTGCCGAGCGCGATCTGCTGCCCCACGGTCTCAAGGACGAGATGTTCGACTACTATCTGGCGTTTTTGCTGTCGGGTATTATCGGAATCTATCGCACATGGGCGCTGTCTGACGGCTCGGTTCCTATCGAGCGCGTCTCGGAGGTCGCCAACGACCTGACTCTCAATGGCCTGTCGAGTCTGGAATCTCGCTTGGATTAGGCGCAGGCTCGAGTTCGCGAGGCGCTTGTCGGGGTGCAGCCCGATCGACCAGGCGACGAGCATCCCGCCGAAGCAGTCGATGACCGGGCTCAGGTAGACCTTCTCGCCGCCCGGGAGCCTGAACTCGGTGATGTCGGTGAGCCACAGCAGGTTGGGCTCGTCGGCGTGGAAATTCCTGTTTACGAGGTTCTCCGGCGCCTTGTAGACCTCGCCGGCGTAGGAGCTGTAGCCTGAGGATCCTTAAAAGAAAGTCCAGTTTATCCTTTCCACCCCAATTGGGAATCCTCCGATGCGCCTTCGCACGCTCGCATGACCTCGATACCGTGCGAGCGTGCGAACTCGACGAGCTCTGCGTTGCGGGCGTTAATGGTGCCGAAGGCGGCGGGGCACACGATAAGGCGCGCGCAGTGGACGAGGAGCTCTTTGGCGCGGGCTATGGTTTTATCCCCGATCGGCTCGAAGGCGCGCTCGGCCACGCATTCCGCCGCCAGGTCGCGCGCTAGCTCGCAGTCGATGTCCCCTTCGTGCAGAACGCCCGTGTAGAACGCCTTGCCCTGCCGGATGAGCTGGCGAAACACAGCCGACCCCGTACCTGCGCCGGCGATGACGAACGTGTGCGCATCGCCGTGCGGGCGTCCAATTTCCACGCTGCCGAAGCGCTCGTTGAAGGTGCCATGTTGAAGGCCGTAGAGCTCGCCAATCGTCTCGCGCGTGAATATGTCCTCGGGTACGCCGGCGCGGAAGACCCGGCCGTCCTTCACGCAAATCACCTTGTCGGCGCTTTTCTGCGCGAGCTCGAGTTCGTGGATGGACATGATGACAGCCACATTCCGCGATTTCGCAAGGTGGCGAAGTATTCGCAGCAGGTCGATCTGGTAGCGGATATCGAGATACGACGTGGGCTCGTCGAGCACGAGCACACGCGGATCCTGCGCGATGGCGCGTGCGAGTATGACGCGCTGGCGTTGCCCGTCGCTTATCTGCATGAAGTCGCGCTCGGCGAGCTCTTCCACACGTGCGGTTTTCATGGCCTCGTCGACCCGACTATGGTCGTCGGGCGAGAGTGTGCCCATTCGCCCGGTGTAGGGGTGCCTTCCCGCCTCTACGACATCGCGGCAGGTGAGGAGCTCGGTCCGGGGGCGATCTGTCAGCATAACGGCAAGGTTCTTTGCAAACTCCGCCGTCTTCCATCGGGAAATCTCCCGCCCGTCGAGCTCGACCGCGCCGGCAAGCGGTGCCAGATGGCGTGTGATGGTTTTTAAGATGGTCGACTTGCCCGAGCCGTTCGGCCCGATGAGCGCCACGACGTCGCCCGCGCGAACCTCCAGATCGACGCCTCCGACTACGACCTTCTTGTCGTAGCCCGCCGACAGGTCGCTTATGTGGAAAAGCGGCGCTCCGTCAGCCTGCGTTTCGACCGTAGTTTCGAGGTTCGGCTCCGCTCGGAAGAGGCGTTCCGCGCGCAGTTCCGCACGAGCCGAAAGTGCCTTCTGGCGCTTTCGTGCGAGCTCAGGACTGTCTAAGCATGGAATGTCCCCTCCGAGCGTTTTGGGCCGCGGCACGAATTCCCGCATCTACCTCACCCGCTTCTTCAACATGAGCGCGATAACCACCGGAGCGCCGAAGATGGCGGTGACGGCGCTGATGGAAAGCTCGACGGGAGAGAACAGCGTGCGCGCGATCAAATCGCAGCCCGCGCAGAAGATGGCGCCTCCCAAGAAGCACGCAGGAATCACGCGGATGGGCTTCGACGACTTTAGCGCCGACTTCACGAGATGCGGAACCGCGATGCCTACGAACGACACCGGACCAGCGAACGCGGTCACGCAGGCGGAGAGCATGCTCGCTAGAAGGACGAGCACCACGCGGAAGCGTTCGACGTTCACGCCGACGCTTTTCGCGTAGGCTTCTCCCAGCTGGAAGGCGGAAAGGGGCTTCGATATCGCGAATACGCATGCGCTCACGGTGATCACCACGACCGCGATGACCGCGATGTCGTCCCAGCTCGAACCCGAGAAGCTACCCAAAGACCAGTTGTGCAGGTTCACGATGGACTGGTCGTCGGCGAAGGCGATGAGGAAGTTCGTCGCCGCCGAGCAGATGTATCCCACCATGACGCCCGCCACGATGAGCATGGCCATGGAACTTATGCGCCGTGCGATGAGGAGCACGAAGCCGATGGTGATAAGCGAGCCCAGAAACGCTGCGGCCACCATGGCCGGCGAGGACATGGCCTGGTTCGCGCCTAGAAGTACGATCATCGTAAGCGCGACGACGAACTTTGCGCCCGAGGAGACGCCCAAGATGAACGGGTCGGCGATGGGGTTGTTGAAAAACGTCTGCAGCAGGAACCCGGAAAGCGAAAGTGCCCCGCCGAGAAGCACGGCTGAAAGCACGCGCGGCAGGCGAATCTCCCAGATGACCTGGCTTTCCATGGAATTGGCCGCGCCGCCCGAAAGGATGCCGGGGATGTGGTCTGCGGGCACGAGCACGCTCCCGATGCACAGGTTGGCCCCGACGAGCACGATGAGGGCAACAGCGAGCAGCGCCGTCACGACGTGACACCGCGCGGCGCGCCCCGATTCGTCGTATGCCATGGAAAGCCGGCTTCTCATGGCGCTAACCGAGCTTCCTCAGATAATGGAAGTCGCTCGCGTCATCGCCGGTGAACGCCCCGTGCAGCTCGTCGATAATGTCGGCGGTAGAAGTCATCTGCTGGTACATGTCGGCGCTTGTGACCCAGACGTTGCCGTTCTTCACGGCTTTGAACTGCGACAATAGCGCGTTTTTGCCTACGAAGTCGTTCAAGGTGGCAACCGATTCGTCGATGGTGCCGTTGTAGACGATGATGTCGGCATCCTTCGCTGTCGCGTAGAAGCGCTCCATTTCGAGCGTTACTGACGAACCTGACGTCGACGCCGTCTGCGCGTCATCGAGCGCGTAGCTGCCGCCTGCAAGCTCGATCATCTGCGCCACGTAGTCGCCCGCCCGCCGCGTGACGGCGGCCCCGTTCGAGTTAATGTAGAAATACGCCACGGTTTTACCTGACGACGCGAGCCCCGACGTTTGCTCGACGCGGGCCTTCTGCTCGTTGAACAGGTGCGTGGCCTCGTCTTCCTTGTCGAACAGGACGCCGAAAAGCTTAATCCACTCGACGCGCCCGAGTGCTTTGGGCTCGCTCGACGACTGTTCGGTGAGCACGACGAGCCCGAGCTTCTGCAGCTTTTCCTTCACATCGGGCGTGTGGTTGATCATGGTGTTCTCGATGGCGAGCGTGCAGCCCGAGGCCGATATTCGCTCGTAGTCGGGCGCGCTGTACTTGCCGCCGTAGGCGATCGCCCCACTTCCGAGCGCGCTTTTGAAGCCCGCGACCGAGCAATCGTCGGCTTTCGTGCCCGACATTAAGATATTGTCGTTCGCATCGAGCGCGTCGACCAGGCACATCGTCGCCGACGACACGAGGTACACCTTGTCGGCGGGGCGCCTTATGACCGCGATGTCGGAGCTTAACCCATCAGGTACCTTCGCATCTTGCGGCACCACGAGGAAGCGCTCCCCGTTCGAAATGCAGATAAGCCGCAGGCCGCCTTCGAACTCGTCGACAGTGAAGTGCTCGGCGTATTCAAGCTGAAGCGCTCCCGTCGGCTCCCAGCCGCAGCCCAAATCGGCGTTGTGGAAGTCGGCCGCGGCGCTTGAAGCCGTTCCCGCAGGGGAGCCGCCGCTTGCATCGTCGCCCGATTTCTCCTTCATGGTGGATGAGTCGAAGTGGAGCGTGTAGTCGATGGTGTGCGGCGTCGACATGGCGACGGTCTCGGCCGACACGGCGATGTCCTCGTCGAGCGTGACGGGTATCTCGAACGTGGAGTTGCCGCCGTCGTTTACGGGCGCGTAGTCCACGCCGTCGACGGTCATCTTGTCGTAGTTCGAACTCGACCAGGTGATGGTCGCGGTGTAGGTGTCGCCATCCTTCACAATTGTGGTGGGTGAGGCGATGCTTGCGCGCCCTGACCCGCCGGAAAGCGAGACGCTCACCGTGTATTCCTGAGAGCCCGCCGTGCCACCGGTCGCGTTCGGGCTCGCACTGCACCCCGCGAAGGGAAGCGCGAGCAGGGCGACGAGAACGCAGGCGATCGCGCGCGCCGCGATGCTGTGGAGCTTCCTGTTTTCCCCCTTGGGAAGAATCGACCGCATGGCGTTACTTCAGTGCGTCGGCGCGCAGATCGACGCCGGCGGATTCGAACACAAGTGTGCGGTCGTACCACTGCTCTTTTCTAATACTCCACGCGGCACAGGCGGTGTCCTCGTCGAGCGCATCAACGGGCACGTCGTAGGTGTACTTGCCTTCCGCGTTTTCCACATAGGGGATGAAGTCGGCCTCGCTCGCGGCGGCAGCCTCGTCGCCCGTGCCCATGAAGAGCTTGCCGTAGCCCGTGCCGGAAAGCGTCATCACGCAGTGCATGGAGCCGTTTTCCACGATGAGCTGGGCGTCCACGATCCTGAACATGTTCGAGCTGGAATCTACGGTGATTGGATAGGTGCCGTCGGCCACCTTGTCGGCGGTGATGGGGGCAGCGCTTGCGCCCGCGGGCGCATCGGCCGCCTGTTCGGTCTTTTCCTGGGAATCGGCATCGCTTGCCTTTGCGCTGTCGATTGAATTTCCGGCGCAGCCGGCGAGCGAGAACGCGCAAAGCGCCGCCGACAGGGCGAAGACGAGGGTTTTCTTCAACATGGAGGGGGTTCCTTTCAATCGCTTCGACCGTCCGCGCCGTGCGGTGGGCGGTCGGGATGCGAATGCAACGGGCATGCGTCGTCAGTCGGGGAAAGGCGCATGCCCGTTGCACGGGGACGCGACCGGCGCCCCCGTGCGCGGCGAGTTTACAGCTTGGCGATGGCGTCGTCCACGTGCGAGACGTAGATGTCGTCGACCGCGACGTTCTGTCCCAGACCCTGGAGCAGGCACGTCACTTCGAAGCCGGCGGCCACGAACTTCGCAGCCCAGCTGTCGGGGTCGGTCTCGTCTGCCATGTCGTTGTTCGCGTGGTCGCCCGCGACCACCATGAACGGCGCGAGCACGGCCTTCTTGTAGCCTGCGGCGCTCGCGGCGGCGATAACATCCTCGCAGGTCGGTTCAGCCTCGACGGTGCCGACGAAGAACTGCGTCAAACCCTCGTTCTTGAACACTTCCTGCATCTTGGCATAGTCGGCGTTGG
This sequence comes from Collinsella sp. AF19-1LB, assembly GCF_003459655.1. Classification (NCBI taxonomy): domain Bacteria; kingdom Bacillati; phylum Actinomycetota; class Coriobacteriia; order Coriobacteriales; family Coriobacteriaceae; genus Collinsella; species Collinsella sp. AF19-1LB. Next base: position 111,334 of record NZ_QRWO01000001.1, on the reverse strand, counting down.
AATCGGCTTCGGTGCCGTGGCCCATGAGGCACAGCGCCGTCTCGCCGTCGTCGAAGGACGCCATGTTCTCCTTAATGGCTGCGGCCACCTTTTTGTAGTCGTCGTCGGAGGTGAGCAGCGGGTCGCCGAGCGAGATCTTGTCGAACTTGTCGGCGTACTTGTCGAGCTCGTCTTTCACGTCGGCGTATTCCAGGCCAGCCATGAGATGCGTCGGCTGCACGACGATTTCCTTCACGCCGTCTTCCACGCAGCGGTCAAGCGCCTCGGTCATGTTGTCGATCGTGATGCCGTCGCGCTTCTTCAGCTTGTCGATGATGATCTGCGCGGTGAAGGCGCGGCGGATGTCGTAGTCCTGCCAGTACTTCTCGCGGATAGCGTCTTCGATGGCGCCGATGGTGATGTGGCGCGAGTCGTTGTAGCTCGTGCCGAAGCTCGTGACGAGGATGACCGGCTTCGCGGCCTTCTCCTTTTCACTAGATTTCTCGGAACTCGCGGAGGTGTTGGAGCAGCCCGCGAGCGCGACTCCGGCGAGCGCGACGGCTCCGGTTGCTGCGGCGCCCATGAAGCCGCGGCGTGACATCTGGTCGGACATGGTTTTTCCTTTCCTCGGTTTGCCGGTCCCCCGGCGACAGTTGCTTGTCGGCACAAGCGAAAGAAAAGCGCACCCCTCGGGGTTCACAAGGAGCTAACGCCACGGCGATGCCGTGAGGAAAAGGCGAAGCAGTCTGGCTTGGGGCGCGAGGCGGTTCGCCCGCGCGTCCTATACAGTAATGTCCCTTGCCCAGGATTCCCACCTGGTTCCCTCCGCAAGCCAGCGCGGGCTGTGCAGGCGCCGCGCCGGTCATTTCCTTTTATCCGATTGTCATATGCTCGTTGCCGAAACTTTTACTATGATAGTGGGCACTTGTGAACGTGTCAAAGCCAGCGCGGGCGGCATTGCGCCTCCTGCCTGCGTATTTGCGCCGATTGCTGCCGCAGGCGCCGTGTTTTGCCCGCTGCGCGAATGGCGGCGTAAACGGTTGCGATGAGAAACGGGAAGGGAAGGCTCGGATGATTCATATCGTTGGCGCAGGCTCTGGCGCCGCCGACCTTATCACGCTGCGCGGGGCGCGCCTTCTGCACGCGGCCGACGTGGTCGTTTGGGCGGGGAGCCTTGTGAACCCCGAGCTGCTCGCTGAGTGCAAGGAATCCTGCATCGTCTACGACAGCGCGCACATGACCTTGGAGGAAGTGCTCGACGTGATGTGCGCGGCAGATGCGCGGGGCGAGGAAGTGGTGCGCCTGCACACGGGCGACCCGTGCCTGTACGGCGCCATCCAGGAGCAGATGGACGCGCTCGACGCGCGCGGCGTGGACTACGAGGTGGTGCCCGGCGTGTCGAGCTTTTGCGGTGCCGCGGCGGCGCTTCGCCAGGAATACACGCTGCCGGGAATCAGCCAGTCGGTCGTGATCACGCGGCTTTCCGGGCGCACCCCCATGCCTGCGGGCGAGGGCATGCGCACCATGGCGGAAAGCGGCTCGACTATGGTCATCTTCCTGAGCTCGGGTATGCTCGCCGAGCTTTCCGCCGAGCTTTTGGCCGCGGGCCGCAGCTCCGACGAGCCGGCGGCGCTCGTGTATAAGGCGACCTGGCCTGAGGAGCGCGTGGTGCGATGCACAGTGGGCACGCTCGCCGATGCGGGCGCGCGAGAGGGCATCGACCGCACGGCGCTCGTGGTGGTGGGCCGCGTGCTCGGAGCTCGCGGCGGGCTTGCGCACGACGGCGCGCAAGCGGAGTCGTACGAGCGCAGCAAGCTTTACGACCCTTCGTTTGCCACGGGGTATCGGAAGGCGAGCAGCTAGCGTGGCCTTCGAGCACTACATATATACCGGGACGACCCGCCTGCGCTGCGGCTACACCACGGGGAGCTGCGCCGCTCTCGCGGCGAAGGCGGCCTGCGAGATGCTCTTGTCACGAAAGACCGTGGGCCGCGTGTCGATCGTCACCCCCGGCGGGCTGCCCGTCGAGACGGACGTGGTCGACGTATGCATCGGCGAGGGGTGCGCCCAGTGCGCCGTGCGAAAGGACGCAGGCGACGATGCCGATGTGACCGACGGCGTGCTCGTGTACGCGCTCGTGGAACATGCGGGGCCGGGCACGGGCGCTGCGGGCAGCAAGGGCGTGCCCGCGCGCGAATCGGAAGTTTCCGTCGATGGCGGCGTGGGCGTGGGGCGCGTGACGTTGCCCGGGCTTGAGCAGCCGGTGGGGGCGGCCGCCATCAACGCGACGCCGCGCGCGATGATCACTTCGGCGGTGCGCGAGGTGTGCGCCGCGCACGGCTTTTCTGGAAATATTGCTGTGACGATTTCGGTACCCGAGGGTGTTGCCCTTGCCGAAAAGACCTTCAACCCGCACCTGGGGATAGAGGACGGCATCTCCATCCTGGGTACGACGGGCATCGTCGAGCCGCGCAGCCTCGCTGCCTTGCGCGACAGCATCGAGCTCGAGATCCGGCAGCATGCGGCTATGGGGCGGCGCGGAGTCGTGCTCACGCCCGGCAACTACGGCGGGCAGTTCATCTCGGGGCATTTCCACCTAAACGGTGCGCCGGTGGTCTTCATCTCCAACTTTGTGGGCGATGCGATTGATTGCTGCGTTCGCGAGGGATTTACCAATGTCCTTCTTGTGGGACACATCGGCAAGCTAGTGAAGGTCGCGGGCGGCATCATGGACACCCATTCGCGTACCGCCGACTGCCGCGCGGAGATTCTGGCCGCCCACGCGGCCTTGGCCGGCGCGGGCGCGAAGACCGTGCACGAGATCATGTCGTCGGTCACGACCACGACGGCGCTTGAGGTAATCGAGGCCGCCGGCGTGGGGGATGCTGTGCGCGCCTCGCTCGCTGCGGCAATCGAGGACAGGTTGCGCCGCCGCGCGGCGGGCGCATGCGACATCGCCGCGGTCGTGTTCGACGCCGGGCGCCGCGAGCTTTTCCGCACGTCGGGCGCCGATGCTGTTATCGGGGAATTGGGGGCGACGTATGAGTAAAGGCGTGCTGTACGGGGTGGGCACGGGGCCTGGCGACCCCGAGCTGCTCACGATCAAGGCCGTCCGCACAATCGAATCGTGTCCGGTCATCGCCGCACCGCAAACGGCGGACGGGGTCATGGTCGCGCTTGACATTGTGCGCGGCGCCGTCGACCTTACAGGCAAGACGGTGATCCCCGTGCGATTCTCGATGACGCGCGACGCCGAGCGCCGCGCGGCCGAGCATGCCTCGCTTGTTCGCGAGCTTGTCGCGCACCTGGATGCGGCCCGCGACGTCGCGCTGCTGAACCTGGGGGACCCAAGCATCTACGCCACCTTCCAGCGCATAGCGCCCGACGTGCGCGCCCGCGGGTTCGAGGCGCGCGCCATTCCCGGCGTGCCGAGCTTCTGCGCGGTCGCCGCGGCGCTCGAGCGCGACCTCACGCCCGAGATGTCGTCGCCTCTGCACATCGTGCCCGGCGGCTACGATGACGTTCGCCGCGCAATCGGCTGGCCGGGGACGAAGGTGGTCATGAAGGCGCGCCGCTCGCTTGCGGACACGAAGCGCATCCTTCGCGAGGAGGGTGCCTTCGACGGTGCCGAGCTCGTAGAGGACTGTGGGCTTCCGGGCGAGCGCGTGTACCGCTCGCTCGACGATGTGCCCGATCGGGGCAGCTACTTCTCGACGATGGTGGTGCGCTAGATGAGGGTTTCCTGCATAGCGTTCACTGAGAGGGGGTATGCGTTGGCGGAGCGCACCGCACGCGCGCTTTCCGATTGCGCGCAGACAGGTGAAGATGACTCTGGCTGGAACGTTTCCGTTTCGCGCGGGTTCGGCGAGGGGAAGGCCGACCTGCGCGCATGGACGGCGCTCGCGTGGGAAGCGTCGGACGCGCTTCTGTTCGTGGGCGCGGCGGGCATCGCCGTGCGGGCGATCGCGCCGCATGTCGCCTCGAAGGCAAACGATTCCGCGGTTGTGGTGATCGACGAGGCGGGGCGCTTTGCCGTCTCGCTTTTGTCGGGGCATTTGGGCGGTGCGAACGAGCTTGCGCAAACTGTGGCACGCGCGGCAGGGGCCATCCCCGTCATCACCACGGCGACCGACGTCCGCGGCGTGTGGGCGGTGGATACGTGGGCGCGCTGTGCTGGGCTCGCCGTTTCGAATCCCGAGGCTATCAAGCGAGTGTCGGCGCGGCTGCTTTCGGGCGGGCGCGTGGCGCTCTATTCCGACATGCCGATTTCGGGACAGCCGCCTGAGGGGGTTGACATTGCGTCCGACCGCGCTCGGGCCGATATCGTCGTGTCGCCGTTCGCTGGCGCGAATGCAGGTGCGTCCGTTCGCGCGGCGGAGACAACGGGCGAGGTCGTGCCCGCCGGTGTGACGGGGAAGCCGGCGGGCGTGCGGGCGCAGGCGCCTGCGCCCGAGCCGCTTCACCTTGTCTTACCCTGCATCGTTGCGGGCATAGGGTGCCGTCGCGGTGCGTGCACCGAAGCGATCGGGGAGGCGTTTCTTCTCGCGTGCGGGCAGGCGGGCATCTCGCCTTCGGCCGTGCGCGAGGCGGCGACGATCGACGTTAAGGCGCGCGAGGAGGGTCTGCTCGCCTTCTGCCACGCGCGCAGTATCCCGCTCGCGACGTATTCCGCAGAGGAGTTGTCGCAGGTCGAAGGCAGCGTTTCGCCATCTGATTTCGTGCGCGCGACGGTGGGGGTCGACAACGTGTGCGAGCGCGCGGCGCTCGCGGGCGGGGGCAAACTTTTCTTCCCGAAGCTCGCTCACGGCGGCGTGACCGTCGCGTTTTCCAAGGTAACTATCGAACTTTCGTTTAAGGAGCGGTGATGGGAAAGCTCTTCGTGGTGGGGATTGGCCCGGGCGGCCCCGACGGCATGACGATTGCGGCTCGGCGCGCGCTCGAGGCGGCCGACATCGTTGTGGGGTACACGAAATACGTGGAGCTCGCGCTCGCCGCCGTGCCCGACGCGGCGCATCTCGCGACGCCGATGATGCACGAGGTCGAACGGTGCCGCCTGGCGCTTTCGCGCGCGCAGAGCGGAGAAGCCGTGGCGCTCGTGTGCAGCGGTGACGCGGGCGTGTACGGCATGGCGAGCCCCGTGCTGGAGCTTGCGGAGGACTACCCCGATGTAGACGTGGAAGTTATCGCCGGGGCCACCGCGGCTCAGAGCGGGTCGGCGGTGCTCGGCGCCCCGCTTGCCCACGACTTCGCGGTCGTGTCGCTCTCCGACCTGCTCACGCCGTGGGAGGTCATCGAGCGCAGGCTCGCTGCCGTGGCGAGCGCCGACTTCTGCATCTGTTTGTACAACCCGCGCAGCAGAAAGCGCGCCGACAGGCTCTCGCGCGCGGCGAAGATTATGCTCGAATGGAAGGCCCCCGACACGCTCTGCGGCTGGGTACGCAACATCGGGCGCGAGGGGCAGCGGTCGGGCATGTGCAGGCTCTCCGAGCTGGGGGAGTTCGACGCCGACATGTTCACCACCGTGTTCGTCGGCAACGCGGACACGAAGCGCGTAGGCGGCCGTATGGTCACGCCGCGCGGGTATCGGGAGATTCCATGCGAAAGGTAACGATCATCGGGGCGGGGCCCGGAAACCCCGACTTGCTCTCGCGTGCGGCGCTCGACGCGATCGACATCGCCGACGTGGTCATCGGCGCTCATCGCGCGCTTGTCGGCATCGACGTGCCGCCCGACGTGGTGAGATGCGAGCTCGTGAAGACGGCGGACATCGTCGCCGCGCTCACTGATGCGGCGTCGTGGCAGCGCGCCGTGGTCGTGATGACGGGCGATGTGGGGCTGTTCAGCGGCGCGCGCCGCCTGGTGGAGGCGCTCTCCGGCGACGCGCGGGTGGACGTGCGCGTCATTCCCGGCATAAGCTCAGCGTCGTATCTCGCCGCGCGCCTCGCGCGTCCATGGCAGGATTGGCGCTTCGCGAGCGCTCACGGCGTGGCGTGCGACATCGTGGCCGAGGCCGAGCGCGCAGGTGAGCTCTTCCTCGCCACGTCGGGCGGGGAAGACCCCTCGCGGCTTTCGGGCGAGCTTGTGCAGGCGGGCTTCGCGGACGCGCGCGTGACGGTGGCCGAGCGCCTGTCGTACCCCGACGAGCGCATCACCTGCGCGACCGCAAGTGAAATCGCAGGTCAGACGTTCGACGACTTGAACGTGATGCTTATCGAGTTCGCAGGCTGCGCCGGGTCGCCTGCGGGCTCTAGCGCAGCCTCCGAGGCGCCGGCCGGCGCGTCTGCGCCCGCGGCGGCTTCTTTCGCGGCGGACTCTGCGGGCGCATCCCGCGCCGCGAGCTCCCGCTGGCCGTACGCTTCCTCGGGCATTCCCGACGAGCTCTTCATCCGCGGCGACGTTCCCATGACCAAGCAGGAGGTGCGCGCCGTCGCGCTCGCGAAGCTGCGCCTTACCGCGACCGACACCGTGTGGGATGTCGGCGCCGGCACGGGGAGCGTGTCGATCGAGGC